>NZ_JBEZIX010000002.1:211673-277116 GCF_040651315.1 Streptomyces sp. NPDC048506 | reverse complement strand
GATCCGACAAACGCTCACCTGCTGACGACTTCGTCTGTCCGGGCCTTGGCACACCCCCTCAACGACCCCCAAAGCCCAAAGTCACCAGTATTGCCTCTAACTCCCGTAAGCCGGCGGCGATTCGGTCACGCCCCTCGGGAAACCTCTTGGCCAACGAACGGATGTCGACGGGAGCGCCCTCGGGCAGCGACTGGATATGGGCTCCGAGCCCGATCGCCACGACCGACAGCTCCCTGTGCTGGGCGAGGTGGTTGCCGACGATCGTGTAGCCCGGCCGCTGGTGTTCGGTGACCTTGCGTACGCCGGCAGATGGGCGGGTGAAGGATCGGCGAACGTCGTACTGGGCGCACGAAGGCGCACTAAACTGCTGCTCAGCCATCAGGAAGGTTCGTTCCTCGGTGGTCAGGCCCTCGACTCGGGATGGCACTCCCGACCGGGGGCCGTCGCATGTTTGCGGTCATATGCGTCTTGCCATTGCCGAGAGTGCACCGGCGAGGACTGCGGAGGCCAGCTCTGCGGGCCCTGATCACCCGAGCGAGTGAGCGAGCCGGTTGGCTCCGGTTGGGTTTGGTGGGTTGGTTCTTTCTACCTGGGGTTTTTTGGTCTTTTAGGACGGCCGGAGGCACCGAAGTCCTGGTCCCCGGCCTCCGGTTGAACGCACTCGGCCCTCACCCCCAGAGCGGCAGATCGAACTCGGCCCAGACCGTCTTGCAGGGAACGGGCCCCTGCCAGGCTCCCCACCGATCGGCGAGCGCGTCCACCAGGATCAGGCCGTGCCCGGATTCCCGTACGCCCGGAGCCTGCTGGACCGGCATTCGGTCACTGCGCGCATCCGTCACCTCGACACGGAGCGTGTCCGCGTCAGACGCCATGGCGAGCCGGAAGTCGCGTCCCCGTACGCGACCGTGTGACGCGGCGTTCGCGGCCAGCTCGGCGACGACCTGAACAGGCACGTCGAAAGCCAGGCCCCAGAGGCGGAGTTGCTCGGTGGCCAGCAACCGCGCGAGGCGGGCGCCCCGGCGGGTGGCGGACAGCTGGACCTTGAAGTGGAGCTTGCGCTCGGCAATTTGCTGATTCATGTCACTCAGCGTGGTCGCGCGTGTTTACGCTGAACAGTGATGACGCAGGTACGCGCGGTGACTGTCCCCTGGGTTGTCCTGGGTTGTCCCCGCTGTCCAGAAGGTGGAAGTGGATGAGTGTTGACGGGGCTGACGAAGCCGGTTGGGACCTCGATCCGGACGACGAATCCAGGGCTGTCGTCGAGGCCGTAGGGCGCCAGCTCAAACTGTGGCGGGAGGCCGCAGGGCTGCGCCCGGCTGAGTTCGCGGAATCCATGGGGTACAGCGACAACCTGATCTACAAGATCGAGCGGGGCGCACGGATCCCCCGCCCGGAGTTCCTCGACAAGGCTGATGAGGTGCTGGGGGCGGCCGGGAAGATCGCCGCGATGAAGAAGGACGTAGAACAGGCCAGGTACCCGAAGAAGGTGCGGGACTTGGCGAAGCTGGAGGCAGCGTCCGTTGAGTTGGGGGCGTACAACAACTCCGTCATCCAGGGGCTACTACAGACGGAGGAGTACACGCGGGCGCTCTTTGGCCTGCGACGCCCGGCCTTCAGCGAGGACCAGCTAGAACGCCGGGTAGCGGCTCGTATGGCCCGGCAGGCCATCTTCGAGCAACAGCCCGCCCCTCTGCTGACATTCGTCCAGGAAGAGGCCACGCTTCGACGTCCGGTCGGGGGCAAGATGGTGTTACGACGACAGCTCGAACACCTTCTCGACATCGGGAAGTTGAGGCACGTCGAGATCCAGGTGATGCCGATGGGGACGGAAGAACACTCCGGCCTCGACGGCTCATTACGCGTACTGAAGCTCAAGGACGGCACGGCGATCGGGCACAACGAAGTGCAGCTCACCAGCCGCCTGATCTCCAACCCCAGGGAGGTCCAGATCCTTGAAATGCGGTATGGGACGATCCGGGCTCAGGCTCTCACTCCACGGGAGTCACTGGCCTTCATCGAGAAACTGCGGGGAGAGACATGACACTGACGTGGATCAAAAGCAGCTACAGCACTGCTGATGGACCGGACTGCATCGAAGTCGCAGCCACCCCCGGCACCATCCACATCCGCGACTCCAAGCACCCCCACGGCCCCCGGCTCCACGTCCGGCCGGCCGCCTGGGCCGACTTCGTCGCGTACGCGACCACGCAGCGCTGACGAGAGGTGCCGGCCAGGCCGCGCGACTGCGGCCCGACCGTCCGGGGCTGGTCACAGCCGCGATAACAGGGCCTCGGCCAGGGTGCGCCACGCGGTGCGCGGGAAGGCGTACGGGTCGTATGGGCCGTGCGGGCCGTCGGTGACGACCTGGAGTGCGATGTGGTCGGCGCCGGCGGCGAAGCGTTCGGCGACGCGGTCGGCGATCCGGTCGGGGGTGCCCCAGGCGAAGAGGGCGTCGATGAGGCGGTCGCTGCCGTGCGCGGCGAGGTCGTCCTCGGTGAATCCGGCGCGCCGCCAGCTGTTGGCGTAGTTCCTGGACCGGGCGAGGTACGGGGCGAGGGCGGCGCGGGCCGTGGCGCGGGCGGTCGACGCGCCGGCGTCCATGACCACGGTCACCGTGGGGGCCAGGAGCGGGCCGTCGCCGATGAGTTTGCGGGTGTGGGCGGTGTGGTCGGGGATCGTCAGGTGCGGGTGGACGCCGGCGGTCCGGGTGGCGGCGAGTCGGGTCATCTTCGGGCCGTGGGCGCCGAGGAAGCGCATCGCCTTGGGGAGCCGCGGAGTTGAGGCGTCGAGCGCGTCGAGATAGGCGCTGAGCGCCGTGTACGGGCGGTGGTAGCGGCTCTCGACCTGTGGGTGGCTCACGCCGAGGCCGAGGAGGAGTCGCGCGCGGTGTCGGGTGGGCAGGGCGTGGTAGGCCGCGGCGAGTGCGGGCGCGGGCTGGTGCCAGATGGACACGCAGGCGGGGGCGATGACGGCGCGGTCGGTTGCCGCGAGCAGTTCGGCCGTCGTGCCGAGGTCGCCACGGGGGTTGCCGCCGGGGTTGCCGCCGAGCCAGAGCGTGTCGTAGCCCAACTCCTCCAGTTCGGCGGCGGCTTCGCGTGCCTCGCCGCGGTCCCCGTGGGTGAAGGCCAGGCTCCAGATGCCGATGCGTCCCACGTACGGGGCGGGTTCCAGGTCCGGGTGCAGGTGCATGGCTCGGGTCTACCGGCGGGGGGACGTGGCCGCGGGCCGGTGGGGTTCCCGTGACCGAATGACGGGTGCATTCGCCCGAAAGGTCGCTCTTGACCGGCGGAGTGTCCGTGGGCCGTCCTGGAAGCGTCTCAGCCGCGTAACCGGCTGAGCACCGTTCGTCAGGGCGCCCGTATCGGGTGGTGAAGGGCTCCGGGGGGTCCGGAGCACCTCACGAGGGGGAGAGATCGATGACACACAAGCGCATGGGGATGATCGCTGCGGCCACTGCGGCCGGGGCGCTGGTGCTCACCGCGTGCGGGGGCAACGGTGCGGGCACCGGCAAGGGCGCCGACGCCGCGGCGAAGACAGCGGCCACCGCGCCGGCCGCCGCGGCGAAGGGCGGCCCCGGCGACCTGAACTTCCTCAGCGGAACGGCGAAGGACCACAACGCCCCGGCGAAGACCGGGGATTGGGCGAACCGGCCGGGGCAGCCGGCGGTGCGGCCGGTCGCGAAGAAGTGGGTGCAGCTGAGCGCGTCCGCGGCGGGGGACCTCGACCCGGTCGTGGTCAACGGTGCGGGCTTCACGCTCTACCGGTTCGACAAGGACACCGCCCACCCCTCGGCGTCGCACTGCAACGGTGACTGCGCGGTCACCTGGCCGCCGGTGGTCGTCGCTCCGGGCGGGAAGATCTTCGTCGACGGGGTCGGGAAGTCCGATGTCGGGGTCGTGCGGCGGGATGACGGGGCGCTACAGGTGACCATCGGCGGGTGGCCGGTGTACCGCTTCAGCAAGGACCTCAAGCCCGGTGACACCAAGGGGCAGGGGGTCGGAGGCACGTGGTTCGGCGTGACGCCTGACGGTGGGAAGGCCGGGCAGTCGACGGGCGGCGGCTCTTCCGACGGCGGTGGGAAGCGCAAGGCGGCCACGAGCGCCGTGCTCTTCGACGACGCCCGCTTCGCGGAGAGCGGGGCGTCACAGGGGCTCGCGGGGCGCGGCTGCCGGAACGTCGCGCGGGACGACGTCGCCTCGTCGATCCAGGCCGCCGGATCGTTGAAGATCTGGTCCGGGCCGAACTGCACGGGGCGGTCGAAGGTCATCGACGGTGATGTCGCCGACCTGAGCGCCATCGGGTTCGACAACGACGTGTCGTCGGTCTTCTTCGGCTGATCGGCGGCCCCCGGGGTCAGCTGATCAATGGCCCTTACGGTCTTCGGCTGATCGGTGGCCTTTACGGTCTTCGGCTGCTCGGTGGCCCCTACGGTCTTCGGCTGATCGATGGCCCTTACGCGATCATGGCCAGCTCCGGGTCCTCCCGGAGTTTGGCCAGGGCGCGGGACACGGCGCTCTTGACCGTGCCGATCGAGACCTCCATGATCTCGGCGGTCTGGGCCTCGCTGAGGTCCTCGTAATACCTGAGGACGACCATGGCCCGCTGGCGGGCGGGCAGCCGCATCACCGCCCGCCACATCGCATCGCGCAGCCCCTCCAGCTCCGCCGGGTCCGGCACGGGCTGCGGGTCCGGCTCGGGGAGCTCGTCGACGGCGAACTCCTCGACCTTCCGCTTCCGCCACTGGGAGGTGCGGGTGTTGATCAGCGCGCGGCGGACGTAGCCGTCCAGCGCGCGGTGGTCCTCGATGCGTTCCCAGGCGACATAGGTCTTGGCCAGCGCCGTCTGGAGCAGGTCCTCGGCGTCGTTCGGATTGGCGGACAGCGACCGCGCGGCGCGCAGCAGGACCGGTCCCCGGGCCCGTACATAGGACGAGAACGACGGGAACACAGCGGCGGTCGAAGCGCTGGTGCACACAGGCGTGGTCATGGGTTCCACGCTAGAAGCGCGGGGGGTCCCGGGGGATCGGTCCAAGGTGCCGAAGCGGCATCCGTCTCAAGGCGTACGGGCCGGGGCCGCCGCACCTCCTCTGGGGGGATGGGTGGGGACGGTCCCCTAGGGGCGGGGTCATGCACCGGTCGGCACGCCGGCGTTGACGAGGATCTCGCGCGCCGACAGGGCGACGCTCTGGGCGGCGGTCAGCCCGGAGGCCGCCAGGTGGGCGTCCACGATCCGCAGTCCGACCGCGTACCCGGCGAAGTCCGGCAGCCCCACGGGCCGGTGCCCCATCATCTGCGCGGTGGCGTCGCCGAAGACGTACCCGGTCAGGTTCTGCATGCCGGCCACGTCGATGTCCGCGGTGATCTTCCCGTAGGCGCGGTCCAGTTCGGCACCGGTCAGGCCCGTCGCCCACGGGCCCATGGCCTGCTCGCCGGCCAGCTCCCGCACGAACGCCTCGGCCAGTCCCTCGGCGACGACGTGTTCCCCCACCGTGACGGCCATCGGGTTCCAGGCCACGTTCGCGTAGCGCACGTTGTGGTGCAGCTCGTGCGCGGCGGCGTGGTCGATCTTCTTCAGGCTCGTCTCGGTCGGCCACATCAGCAGGTAGATCGTGCCCGGGATGCCGCCCATACCGAGGTAGCCGGCGCTGCGGACCGTCAGGTGCTCGTCGTCGGGGTCGCCGAGCACCACGACGACGTGCACGGTCTCGGCGTGCTCGGCATCGGGCACCGCACCGCTGATCCGCTCCCATGCGGCGGCGAGGGAGTCCTCGATCCGGTGCCACACCCCGGCGTCCTGCATCTGACGCACGGCGGGCAGGTACCGCGGTTCCTCGCGGTCGAGTCGGAAGCCACTGCCCTGTCGGTGCGTCTGGACCGGGTCCATGCCACCCACCGTGGACATCATGCTCTGGAGGGGGCTGAGCATGTCTCGTAGGGCATCGGGCCGTTCCTCCAGCGGTCGCTGGAGGAGGTCGATCATGGCGGACGCCGTGTCGTGAACAACGATCTTCATGGCTCGGGACCGTAGGGCCTCCTGTTACCGGAGGGTCAAGCACCGCGGCGGTCGGTCGGCTGCCGACGGGGCCCGCGGCCGATCCGCTACCGGCTACCGCCACAGTGCCCGCGGCCGATCAGGCGCCCCCACCGTCCCGGCTCAGGATCAACCCCGACGTCGGCACCCCCGTCCCCGCCGTGACCAGCACATGGGCCGCGTCCGGGGACTGGTTCACGGAGGTGCCGCGCAGTTGGCGCACGGCCTCGGCGATGCCGTTCATGCCGTGCAGGTAGGCCTCGCCGAGCTGCCCGCCGTGGGTGTTCAGGGGGAGGGTGTCCGCCGCGACCAGGTCGGCGGCCTCGCCGGGCGCGCAGAAGCCGAACTCCTCCAACTGCATCAGAACGAACGGGGTGAAGTGGTCGTAGAGGATGGCGACGTCGATGTCGGCGGGGGTGAGGCGGGAGGTGCGCCAGAGCTGGTGGGCGACCACGTTCATCTCCGGCAGGCCGGACAGGTCGTCGCGGTAGAAGCTGGTCATCTGCTCCTGGGCCCGGCCGGCGCCCTGGGCCGCGGCGGTGATCAGGGCGGGCGGGCGGCGGAGGTCACGGGCCCGCTCGGGGGACGTCACGACGAGCGCCTGGCCGCCGTCGGTCTCCTGGCAGCAGTCCAGCAGCCGCAGCGGTTCGACGATCCAGCGGGAGGCGGCGTGGTCGGCCAGGGTGATGGGCTTGCCGTGGAAGTACGCGGCCGGGTTGCGGGCGGCGTGGCGACGATCGGTGACGGCGACCCGACCGAAGGCCTCCGGGGTCAGGCCGTAGGTGTGGAGGTAGCGCTGCGCGGCCATGGCGACCCAGGAGGCGGGGGTGAGCAGCCCGAAGGGGAGGTTCCAACCGAGGGCCGCGCCTTCGGCGGACGGCTCGCGGTGCTGGACGCCGGAACCGAAGCGGCGGCCCGAACGTTCGTTGAACGCGCGGTAGCAGACGACGACTTCGGCGATGCCGGTGGCCACGGCCAGGGCCGCCTGCTGGACGGTGGCGCAGGCCGCGCCGCCGCCGTAGTGGATACGGGAGAAGAAGGACAGCTCCCCGATGCCGGCTGCCTGCGCGAGCGTGATCTCGGGGGTGGTGTCCATGGTGAAGGTGACGAGGCCGTCGACGTCGGCCGGGGCCAGCCCGGCGTCGTCGAGGGCGGCGTGCACGGCTTCGACGGCGAGCTTCAGTTCGCTGCGGCCGGAGTCCTTGGAGAACTCCGTCGCACCGATACCGACGAGGGCGGCCCGGCCGCCGAGGGTGTCGGGTCGACGGAGGCTCATGGGGTGGCCTCGGGGCGGGGGCCGGCGGCGTCGGTGTCGGTGTCGGTGTCAGGGTCGGTTCCGGTGTCAGGGTCGGTTCCGGTGTCAGGGTCGGTTCCGGTGTCGGTTCCGGTGAGAGTGAGGGTGACGGTCCCGGTGACGTGGTTGCCGAGCCCGTTCCTCCCGGTGATCGTCAGCTGGGCCGTATCCCCGTCGAGGGCGGTGACGGTACCGCTCAACACCATGGTGTCTCCTGGGTAGTTGGGCACACCGAGCCGTATCGCGACCCTGCGCAGGACGGCGGTGGGGCCGAAGTGGTCGGTGACGTAGCGGCCGACGAGCCCATTGGTGGTGAGGATGTTCATGAAGATGTCGGGCGCGCCCTTCTCCCTGGCGAGTTCGGCGTCGTGGTGCACGTCCTGGTAGTCGCGGGAGGCGATCGCTCCGGCGACGATCAGAGTGCGGGTGAGGGGGACCACCAGCGGCGGCAGTCGGTCACCTACCCGGATACGGCCAGTGGGCTCTGCGATCGTCATGCCCGGTCCTCCCCGACCAGCAAGTCACCCAGTTCTTCCAGGAGTTGTGCACCGGGTCCGAGGTGGGCGTCGAGTTGCCGGCCCCAGAGGAAGTGCCGGTGGACGGGGTGGTCGACGTCGGCACCGATCCCGCCGTGCAGATGTTGGCCGCTGTGCACCACGCGCGCCCCCGCCTCCGACGCCCACCAGGCGGCGGTCAGCGCATGCTCGGCGCAGGGCAGCCGCTCGTCGTACCGCCAGGCGGCCTCGTAGGCGGTGACCCGTATCGCCTCGGTGTCCATGTGCGCGTCGGCCGCCCGGAGCAGCACGCCCTGGTTGGCGGAGAGCGGACGGCCGAACTGTTCGCGGGTGGTGGTGTGCGACACCGCGCGGGCCAGCGAGCCGGCGCAGACCCCGGCCTGGAGCGCGGTGAACGCGATCCGGGACAGGGCGAGCACGTCCTCGTAGGCCCCCTCGCCCCCGAGCCGCTCGCCGCCGGCCCCGTCCAGCACCAGCCTCCCGGCGGACCAGGGCGCGGTGGTCTCGACGGGGTCGACCCGCGCCTCCGCGACCGGTACCAGCCACAGCGCCCGGTCCTCGTCCGCCACCAGCACATGCGTGGCGTCCCGCAGCCACGGCACCACGGGAACGGTCCCGGTCAGCCGCCCCCACCCCGAGGCCGGTACGCCCCCGGAGGCCGGTACGCCGCCGGAAGCCCGTACACCTCCGGCACCGCCGGCGCCTCCGGCACCGCCGGAGGCCCGGACGCTGGAACGGAGGAGGACCCCGGTGGCCACCGCCGTCCCGTCGTACAGCGCGGGGAGCAACCGTGCGCGTTGTTCCTCCGTACCGTGCCGGGCGACGGTCAGCACTCCGTACGCACAGGTCGCCGCGAACGGCACCTGGGCCGTGGTCCGCCCCTGCTCCTCCAGGGCGAGGGCCAGCGCGAGCAGGCCGGTCTCCCCGACCGCCGCGGGCAGCCCGGCGGTGCACAGCGCCTTCCACAGCTCGGTGTCGGTGCCCGTCCCCGCGGCGGTGAGCCGCTCGGGCGTCGACAGGTCGCCGAAGATCTGCCCCGCCAGTTCACGCACGGCGGTCTGCTCCTCGGTAGGCGTGAAGTCCATCAGCCCACACCCCCCGCGACGCCCTGTACGGGAGCGAACACCGGCAGCTCCAACTCCCCGTCCACCCGAAGGAATTCGAGCCGAACCGGCATACCGATCCGCACCTCGTCGCACGGCACGCCCACCACGTTGCTGACGATCCGCACGCCCTCGGCCAGCTCGATCAACGCCACCGCGTACGGCGGATCGAAGGCCGGGAACGGCGGATGGTGCATGACCACGTACGAGAAGACGGTGCCCACTCCGCACGACTCGACCGCGTCCCACTGCGCCGATCCACAGCCGTTGCAGCCGGGCAGCCAGGGGAAGCGCAGCGTGCCACAGCCGCCGCACCGCTGGATCAGGAGCCGGTGATCGGCCACCCCCGCCCAGAACCCCGCATTGTCCCGGTTGATCACCGGACGGGGGCGCTCGCCCTTCGGAGGCCGCCGCGCAGGGGCGTACTTGAGAATCCGGAAGCGGTGCGTGCCCGCCGGCTCCTCGTTCGCCCGGATGTCCATCCGCGTGGTGACGAAGTGCCCCGTCCCCAGCTTGGTCGTCTTGCGTTCCGACACCGATTCGATCACCGCGTCGAAGGTGATCTCGTCGCCCGGCCGCAGCGGCCGCAGATACTCCTGCTCGCAGTCCGTCGCGACCACCGAGGTGTAGCCCGCGTCGTCGAGCAGCCCGGACAGCTCGTCGTACGCGGACGAACGGTCGGTGTGCCGGGACAGGCCGCTCATCGTCCAGGCCTGGAGCATCGTCGGCGGCGCGACGGCGTCCGGTCCGTCGTACGCCGGGTTCGCGTCGCCCATCGCCTCGCACCAGTGCCGGATCATCGGCAGGTTGACCGGGTCCTTGCCGACGCCGACGGTGCCGGTGGGCCTGCCCTCGTACGCCTTCAACCGCTGGAAGAACTCACCCGCACCACGCGCACCAGGGCTCCCGTCGCTGCCGCCCACGTCCGCCCCCGGCCCGCTCACCGTTGCCCCCTCCGCGTCCCCGACCTCGTCCCCGACCTCGTCCCCGGCCCCATCCCCAGACGCATCGTCGCGACGATCTCCCGCTGGACCTCGCTCACTCCGCCCCCGAAGGTGTTGATCTGTGCGGCGCGATTCATCCGCTCCAACTCGCCGTCCCCGAAGGCGCCCGGCGAACCGGCCCGCACCAGGGCGGTATCGCCGACCACCTCCTGACACATCCGGTAGACCTCGACGGCGCTCTCCGTGCCCGCGAACTTGACGCCGCTGGCGTCCCCGGGGCTGAGCGTGCCGGCGCCCACATCGCCCACCAACCGCCAGTTCAGCAGCCGGGTGGCGGCCAGCCGGGCGTGCGCCTCGGCGAGCCGGGACCGCACCCAGGGGCGGTCCGCCGGGCGCTCGCCGGTCGCCGGATCCGGCGTACGGGCGTACCCCAGCGCCGCCTCGAAGGCGTCCTCGGCCTGCATCCCGATCGCCGCCAAGGCCACCCGCTCGTGGTTGAGCTGATTGGTGATCAGCTTCCAGCCGGCGTTCTCCTCGCCGACGAGGTTTCCGGCCGGGACGCGCACCCCGTCGTAGTACGTGGCGGTGGTCGTCAGCCCGCCCACCGTCTCGATCGGCGTCCAGGAGAATCCGAGCGCGTCGGTCGGCACGAGGAGGATCGAGATGCCCTTGTGCTTGGGAGCGTCGGGGTCGGTCCGACAGGCCAGCCAGATCCAGTCGGCCTGGTGGGCGTTGCTGGTGAACGACTTGGCACCGTCGATCAGCCAGTGGTCGCCCTCGTCGTCCGACACCCGCACCGCGCGGGTGCGGAGCGCGGCGAGGTCGGTACCGGCCTCCGGTTCCGTGTAGCCGATCGCGAAGACGATCTCGCCGCTCAGGATGCGCGGCAGGAAGAAGTCCTTCTGCTGCTGGGTGCCGTACTTCATGAGGGTCGGGCCGACGGTGTTGAGGGTGACCATCGAGACCGGGGCGCCGGCGCGGTACGCCTCGTCGAAGAAGACGAACTGCTCATCGGGGCCGCGACCCTGTCCGCCGTACGCGGTCGGCCACCCCAGACCCAGCAGGCCGTCGGCGCCGATACGGCGCAGCACCGCACGCCGCGCCGCGGGATCGTCGACGACACCGGGCCGACTCGGACCGCGATCCGGGCCCGGACCGCCATCGGAGCTCGGACCGCGATCCGTCGAGTTCGGACTCCGATCCGGGCTCGGACTCCGATCCGGGCTCGGACTCCGATTCGGGCTCGGACTCCGATTCGCCAGCAACGCCTTGAAGTAGGAACGGAGTTCGGCGCGGAGTTGCTCCTGGCGTGCGGTGGGGGCGAGGTGCACGCGGCGGCCTCCCCTTCTGGTGGCCGTACGTCCGGTGCGCGGGATTCCGGGCGTACGAACGAGCGAGCAGGTTTCTGACTGTCCGTCAGAAACCCGCTCGCTGTCAAGGTCGGCGCAGTGAACCCCAGAGCAGCCCCACTGCTCTCCGCGCCGACCCCGACACATCACCTGTCGGTCGACCGCCACTCCCCACGGCGGCTCCGGGTCAGCCGATGTTGTTCCCGAAGCCGACCGAGGTGTTGTCCTGGTCGATGGCGGTCCACCCGGAGCCGTTCACGCTCGCGGTGTTGTTCTGGTTGGAGGCGCCGGCGCCGTTGGCAACCTGCTGACCGGTGGTCGAGTTGCCGTGGTTGTCGTGGCCGATGACAGTCCCGCCCTGGCTCGTAGCAGCCGAGCTCGAACCATGGTCCGCAAAGCCGCCGTTATCGGCCTGCGCCACACCGGAAAGCAGCGCGAGCGCAAAGGGCAGCGCGGCGGCCACGGCAAAGACGCGGGCTGTACGGGTGCTTGCCATGTCTATTCCTCCTACGGAACACAGACTCTGGATCTGTTCTGCTGGGGGTTGGAGCTGTTCTGCTGGGGGTTGGAGCCGTTCCGCTGGAGATCCGTTCTGCCGGAACCGCTCGTCCGAAACGACCGGAACTGCCGGATCGACGTACAGGCCCCGCACTCTCACGCGCTCTCACGCGACACGCGCCCTCAACGCACGCCTGTCACGCGTCTCACGCGCTTGCCGAACCTGCTCCCCCGACCCGCCCATCTCGCTCATCACGCTCCGGATTGCACGAACTCCACGAACTCCACGAACTCCACGAACCCTGCTCCTCCATCGGGCAGTTGGCCGACCACCACGATGCTTGCCACGACGCCGCGACCTCAGGATTGCCCACCGAATCCCCGGCGAACCCGCCACGATGGGGCGATTCCCTCGCAAGCATGAGGAACCCCGGGTAAACCCCTGCCACACCACAGCACCCCCTGAACACCCCCCGCACCTGCGTCACCACCCACCGGAACCCTTCGCCCGCAAGGGTTACCGACTCCATCCACCTGACCGACCGACCCGGCGCACGGGCCACCCCTACACGCACCCCCTTCCCTTCGTCGAACATTCGTACGAAAATGGAGCCATGGCCATGCACCGACGCCATGCCGAAACACCGACCGCACCCCGGCCCGACCAGCGGTCCGACCAGCGGTCCGCGCACCTTGGCGATGCCCACCCGGATGCCCCCACGGCAGACCCCTCAGAGAAGGCCCCCACCACCCAAACCGCTCCAACCACCCCAACGGCCCCAACCGCACCCACCACCCCAACCGCCCTCCCCACCGACCCGCACTCCGCCGCGCTCGCCCACGCCCTGCGCGCCGCCGAGCGCGGCTACCCGGTCATCCCGCTGACCCGCAGCAAACTCCCCGCCGTAAGGTCCCCGCACCCCGGCCACCCCGAGGTCCCGCCCTGCCGCGGCGGATGCGGCCGCATCGGACACGGCGTCCATGACGCGAGCACTGACCCGCTCATGATTCGCAGGCTGTTCGCCGCCGCGCCGTGGGCCACCGGTTACGGCCTCGCCTGCGGGCTGCCCCCGCACCACCTCATCGGCGTCGACCTCGACACCAAGAACGGCGCCGACGGCCTCACGGCCCTCCGGTTCCTCGCCGAGCAGCACGACTTCGTGATCCCGCCGACCGTGGTCGTCCGCACGCCCAGCGGCGGTCGCCACCTCTGGTTCACCGGCCCGCCGTCCCCGCCCGTCCCCAACTCGGTCGGCCGGCTCGCCCCCGGCATCGACGTCCGCGGTGCGGGTGGCTATCTGGTCGGCCCCGGCTCGCTCACCACCCGCGGCCGCTACGTCCTCGCACCGGACGGACCGGACTCCCCCGCCCCCGTACCGAACGCCCTCCTCGCCCTGCTCACGCCCCCGCATTCACCCCCACTCGCTCACCGCCCGGCCCCGCCCACATCCCCACCCCTGCCCACATCCCCTTCCACGCCCCCGTCCGCCGTCCCGCCCCAGCAGGCCGCGGCCCTCGTCCGCTTCGTACGCACCTCACCGGACGGCCAGCGCAATGCCCGCCTGTTCTGGGCGGCCTGCCGCGCCTACGAATCCGGCCTGGGCCAGGAACTCGCCGCCAGGCTGGTAGAGGCCGCCTGCCATGCCGGCCTGCCCGAAGGCGAGGCACGAGCGACGATCGCCTCCGCAGCCCACCGCCGCTAGTCCAACTCCCCATCCCCCTAAGCCCACTTACCCCCTCCCTCCCACCCCCTCCCTCCCTCCCACCCACTCGCTCACTCCCACTCGCTCACTCCCACTCGCTCACTCCCACTCGCTCACTCCCACCCTCCCTCCCACCCACTCCGACTCTGCTGCCTCCCTACCGCTTCCGCGCCTCGATCAGGAACCGCGTCGTATGCGCCACGAACGGCCCGTCCCTCCGGATCAACGCGTCCAACTCCCGCAACCGCTCCCGGTACTGCTCCACGGTGAACCCCGGGACCATCCACACGACCTTCCGCAGGAAGTAGACGACCGCCCCGATGTCGAAGAACTCGGTCCGCAGTGACTCGGCACGCAGGTCGACGACCTCCAGCCCGGCCGCCTCCGCAGCCCGGCGCGCGTCTTCGGGATGGCGGGCCCGCCGCACTTCCTCCGGCTGCGGCCCCAGGAAGTACTCCACCAGCTCGAACACGCTCGCCGGACCGACCTGCTGGGAGAAGTACGTTCCGCCGGGCGTGAGCACCCGGGCGATCTCCTCCCACCACACGGTCACTGGATGACGACTCGTCACCAGATCGAAGGCCGCATCGCCGAACGGCAGCGGCGGCTCATCCGCATCGGCCACCACCACCGCGCCGAGCGGATGCAGCAGCGAGGTGGCCTTGGCCACGTTCGGCTGCCAGGACTCGGTGGCCACCATCACCGGCGGCAGCTTCGCCGCACCCGCGAGCACCTCTCCGCCGCCCGTCTGGATGTCCAGCGCCGCCGACGCCCGCGCCAGCCGCTCCGACATCGCCCGCTGATACCCCCACGAGGGCCGCTCCTCCGTGGCCCGCCCCTCCAACCACGAGAAGTCCCAGCCCTCGACCGATACGGCCTCGGCCTCCGCCACCAATTCCTCAAACGATCGCGCCATACACACCACGATCACCACAGTCCCCACGCCCCGCCAGCGCTTTTCCCCGGCCAGCCCCTATAGCCCCCACAGGGCACCGAGCCACAGGGCCACAGGGCCACTCAAGAGTCCCCAGTCCCCAGTCCCCCACCCCTCAGGCCACACCAGCCCCCGTCAGATCAAAGGTGAACTCCGGCCGGTCCCACATGACCGCCGGCGGATTGGCCGGCACCACACCGCTGGGGCGAGCGCCCATGTTGCGGTAGAAGCCCTCGGCAGGCGGATGGGAGACCACCCGCACCCGGTCGAGCCCGCCGCGTCGCGCCTCACCCCTCATGTGGTCGATCAGCCGACGCCCGATCCCGTACCCCTGCGCGCTGTCCGCAACAAACATCAGGTCGAGTTCGGCGGTCTCGACGACGAGCGAATAGAACCCCAGAATCCGCTCCGGCCCTCCGTCGCCCTCATCACACACCGCGACAAACACCTCATGCACCGCAATGTAGTCCGGCCCCACCCGATATCCGTCGACCATCGCGGAATATTGCCCCGCATACGCTCCGGATTTCCGCACCAGCCGGGTGAGCCGCCGGGCATCCCGCCCCTCGGCCCGCCGAATCACCACATCGCCCCGATGCGCCGCAGCCACGTTCCCCGCCCTACGAGCACCCACAAAACCACCACTCACAAAACCACCACTCACAAAACCGCATCCCCGCCAGACAAAAGCATCGCACAGCCGGGGCCCGAAAACCCCTCCCCTCCTGGCGTCAGCCAGTCGGCACCCCACCCCTCATCCGGGAACGGAACCCGGAGCCGATCCCAGGACTTCTCCGCGGCCACCCGTCCGCCTGCGCTCCCGAGAAGCCAATAACGCGCTGCCAGTTGGTGTACGACGCGACGCGCGATGCCAGTGATATTGGAACCCAAAAGGTTGCTCCATATCTGAAGCTGTCTCACGCTCGCATGGAAACGATCAGCAATGACAGCCAGCATGTCACCCGTCACCACGCTGTAATACCTGTCACGTGTTGACTATTGAGTGCCCATGACACCCACGCCAGAAGCGCACCCCTCCCCGCCCCGCACGTTTTCCCGAACGCGCCCAAATATGACGGGACGCCTCCCCACAGCCCCGCAGCCCCGCCAAGCAAAAGAAACAAATGAAACCGGTTGGGCCGGCTTGCCGCCAGGTCGATCGGGTGCCAAACCGGCTGCACCCAAACCGGCTGCACCCAACCCGCCAGGCACTTCACCGACCTCCGCGGAGGCCGTGGGACTCGAACCCACGGCGACACCATGACGTCGCCACCGAGCGCGCAGGCACGGCAGCCGCCGCCCCGACCTGCCACGTCGCCGCGCCGGAGGGACGCCGTCCCGGCGCGAGGCAGACACTTTCCATAGCGGAAAATCGAGACTTGCCGCATCGGAAACACACAGCTACTGTTTCCGACATGGAAAGCAACGCCGTCCGCCCGACCCCGCAGCAGGCCCGCGCCGCCCTGGCCGAGCTCGAACACGTCCAGGCCTCCACCGCCGCCCTGTCCGCCACCCCGTGGCCGCGCTGGTTCGCCGTCGCCCTCACGCTGTACATCGCCGCAATCCCACTGGTTTTCGGCGGTATGACGGCAAGTCCTGAGTGGCTGCTACCGAAGCTCGCCTGGACCGCCATCATGGTGATCGCCACCGCGGGCTACTTGGCGCTGTTCGCCTTCGCCGCCGCCGACTGGCGCAAGAAGACCGGCGTGGCGCTGCGCCTGGACGTACTGCCCAAGCGGGCCACGCTGCCGCTGATGATCGGGCTGCCGACGCTGCTGGTCGGGCCGGCGGTGGCCTTCCGCAGCACCGGACAGCCCGTCTGGCTGTTCGCCGCCTCCGGCATCGGTGCCGCGGTGTCCATCGCCTTCCACCTCGCCTTCGTCCGCCTGCACCGGCAGGGCTCGTGAACCCCGGCACGCGTGACAGCGCAATCGACCCGATGGACGGCTTCGATGCCACCATCCACGCCCCGAACCGGCTGCGCGTCTGCGCTCTGCTCGACACCGCCGGCGAAGCCGAGTTCGCGGTGGTGCAAAAGCAACTCGACGTCTCCGCCTCGGTGTTGAGCAAGCACGTCACGGTGCTGATGGAGGCCGGATATGTCGAGCAGCGCAAGGCCGTGCGCGACACCCGCCAGCGCGTGTGGCTGCGCCTGACCGGCGAAGGACGACGGGCCTACCAGGCGCATCTTGCCGCCCTCCGCGCCATCGTCGGACCGTAGGGTTGCGTCGCGTTGCGTTTCGTTGCCGACAATGACGCCCTTGGGTGCCCCCACCGGACGCCTAAGCCACCAGGAGCGACGAGGCGACGACCACCTGCGCGGGGGACCTACGTCACCCCTTGTCCTTCTTCACTTTGTACAGCGCGAGATCCCTGTTCACGAACAGTTGCACATGGCCGCAGTCCCAGCAGATCAGCCCGGTCGCCGACTCGTTCGCCCAGCCGAAGTTCATGAACTCCATGCCGGTGCTGTTGAGTTTCACCTCACGGTCCCGAAACTGATCGCCCTGGCAGAAAGTGCACTTGACCCACACATTCCCGACAGCCGCACGTACAGGCTTGGCCACACCCTCACCTCTCCCAAGAACAACCGGAGTGGCGCAACCGTCTCGCACACACCGCGCGGTGGTCAGCATAGTCAGGGCACCGAATCGGGCCGTGAGCTGGAGGGACCGCAGACCGTGCTCGCTCGGGGCGTGGCGGGTTCAGAGGGCGGTCAGTGCGGTGTGTGGGCCGCTCAGTGGGCCGCCGGTTTCGAATAGGGGTCCGCCTTCGGCGAGTGTTCCGGTGTCGATTGCCTGGAAGCCGGAGCTGTTGGCGAGTTCGGCGACTTTCCGTTTGGCTTCGGGGTCGTCGCCGGCGAGCAGGACGACGCGGCGTGCGCCGTTCACGGCGGGGTCCTTGGCGAGGACTTGCGCCGGGTAGGTGTTGAAGCCTTTCACCAAGCGGGCGCCCGGCACGAGTGAGGCGACGATCTCGCTGGTGTGTCGGCCGCCGGTGTCGACCCGTTCCAGGCCGTCGGCCGTCTCCCGGTTGGGGTTGATCGGGTCGAGGACGACCCGGCCGTCCCAGGAGGAGACCAGGGCCACCGCGTCCTCCTTCTGGTCCCATCGGACGGCCAGGGCGACGACGTCGCCGAAGTCGGCCGCTTCCTGCGGTGTTCCGGCCGTCGCGTTCTCGCCGAGTTCGCCGACGAGCGGGGCGAGGGTCTGCGGGCCGCGGGAGTTCGCCAGCATCACGGAGTGCCCCGCCCGGGTGAAGTGCCGGGCCAGGGCAGTGCCGACACGGCCGGCCCCGATGATTCCTACTCTCATGAGTTCACCGTCGCACGCGCTCCGGGCTGCTGCTTCCCGGCCGGGGCCAGCCGGGTTTCATGGGTGGGCGCGGAGGAATGTGCTGGTCACGTGGAAGATCTGCGTGCTGTTGCGATGGCGTCGCCTTGTGCTCGGCGTAGTCGTCCACCTGGGCGTCGTACACCCCGCGAGGCTGCCGGCACAGAGCACCGAACGCCCCGCCACGTCCAGGCTGGGCTGGGCTGGGCTGGGTCAGGCCCTCAGCGCGTGCCAGATCGGTGCCGGACGGGACGGTAAAGCGCGGTCAGGAACGGTCAGCCCCCGATGCACGACAACCGGGAACGGAGAAGGCCCCCGACCGGGATTTCCCGGTCAGGGGCCGCTCTCAGTACTTCACCTGCGGAGGCTGTGGGATTTGAACCCACGGTGACGTTGCCGCCACGACAGTTTTCAAGACTGTTCCCTTAGGCCGCTCGGGCAAGCCTCCCCGCGGCACCGGCGCGTGCGTGACGCGGGTGTCGCGGGATCAGACTAGCGCGTCACTTGTCGCCTGTGCGCTGGCCCAGGGTGACGTGTGCGGTGTGCTCCTTGCCGGCGCGCTTGTAGGTGAGGGTCACCGTGTCGCCGGGCTTGTGCTGCCAGATCTCGCTGATCAGGGTGGGGCCGCTGTCGATGACCGTGTCGTCGAGCTTGGTGATGGTGTCGCCGGGCTGGAGGCCGGCCTTGTCGGCCGGGCCGTTCGGGGTGACCGCGTCGGAGCCGTTGTTGCCGGTCTGGGCGATGGTCGCGCCGTCGCCACTGTCCCGCATACCGACCTGGACGCCGATCTGGGGGTAGATCGGCTTGCCGGTCTTGATCAGGTCCTGGGCCACCCGCTTGGCCTGGTCGATGGGGATCGCGAAGCCCAGGCCGATGCTGCCGGACTGGCTGGACTCGCCGCCCAGACCGCCGCCGTTGCCGGCCGACTGGATGGCGGAGTTGATGCCGATGACGTTGCCGGCGGCGTCCATCAGCGGGCCGCCGGAGTTGCCGGGGTTTATCGAGGCGTCCGTCTGGAGGGCGCTCATGTACGAGGCGCTGGTGCCGCCGCCGTCGCTGGAGGCCACCGGGCGGTCCTTGGCGCTGATGATGCCGGTGGTGACCGTGCCGGACAGGCCGAACGGGGCGCCGATGGCGATGGTCGCGTCACCGACCTGGACCTGGGACGACTTGCCGAGGGGGAGCGGGTTGAGGGTGGCGTCGGAGGCGTTCTTGAGCTTGATCACGGCGACGTCGTAGCCCTGGGCGTGGCCGATGACCTCGGCGTCGTACTTCTTGCCGTTGGAGAACGTCGCGGTGAGCTTGCCGCCGTCCGCCGCGCTGGCGACGACGTGGTTGTTGGTGAGGATGTGGCCCTGCTTGTCGTAGACGAAGCCGGTGCCCGTGCCGCCCTCCCCGGTGGCGCCCTGGGCCTCGATCGTCACGACGCTGGGCAGCGCCTTCTGCGCTATCCCGGAGACCGAGGTGGGCTTGCGGTTGAGCGCGCCGGCGTCGCCGGGGGCGGAGACCGTGGTCGAGGAGTTGTCGTTCTGGCCCGCGGCCCAGAAGCCGATGCCGCCGCCGACCCCGCCGGCGACCAGCGCGGCCACCAGGACGGCGGCGATCAGGCCGCCGTTGCGCCGCTTGGGGGCGGGGGTGCCGGCCGGCGCCGCCCAGGGGTGGCCGCCACCGTACGGGGGCTGGCCCCAGCCGCCGCCGGAGGAGCCGTGGCCGGCTGTCGCGCCGTACGTGGGGAGCTGGGCGGTGTGCTCGGCCGAGTGCGCCGCGCCGTCACCGGGCGCCGCGCCGTCACCGGGGTGGGTGGGGTACTGCGGGTGGCCGGGGGTGCCGCCGGGGCCGCTGGGGCCGCCGGGGCCGCTGGGAGCCGACGCGAAGGTCGAGGTGAAGGTCGGGGCGAAGTCCGGCGGCGGAGGTGCCGCGGGGGGCGTGGCGGGTGCGGGTGGGGCGTCGGGAGTCCGGGCGCCGGAGGCGGACGCGGGGGCGCTGTCCGACTGCGGCCCGGTCGGCGGCTTGGCCTCCGGCGGGACGGCGGCTCCCTCGTTCTCGGTGCTCACGGCTCTCTCCTCAGCTTCACGGTGTCGGCGCCCACGGCCCCGGGGGCGGGGCTCCTTCGGTGTGCCTATAGGTCCTACGGTTCTCGGGGCCCCCGCGGTTCCCGTAACCCGACAGTCGCGCGGATGCGGAAGCCGGTACTCCAGGATTCAGGATCCGGGCGATACGGGCGAGTCTCCGTCCCAGCCTTTCCCACCGCGCGTCAGGGCGCCGTAAGCCGAGGCTGTGACTGTCCCCCCATCCTTTATGCCGGACAAATCTGGCGCATCCGCGGTTCCGCGTCTCGGGGTACGCACCGGCGGCCCGGCGACGGCGGCGGATGGCACGATAACGCGGTGACCTATGCACGCCCTGTCCAGGACGCCCGTTCGGATCGTCCCGCAATGTCCGTCGTGGCCCATCGAGGCGCTTCCGACGACGCCCCGGAGCACACGCTGGCCGCCTACCGCAAGGCGATCGAGGACGGTGCGGACGCCCTGGAGTGCGATGTCCGGCTGACCGCGGACGGTCATCTGGTGTGTGTCCACGACCGGCGGGTGAACCGCACCTCCAACGGGCGCGGTGCGGTCTCCGCGCTGGAGCTCTCCGACCTCGCCACGCTCGACTTCGGGTCGTGGAAGGAGGACGGCTACGGGAACGAGGCTCCGGACTGGCAGCACGAGGACCCGGAGCGGACGTCCGTGCTGACGCTGGAGCGGCTGCTGGAGCTGGTCGCGGACGCGGACCGCAGGGTCGAGCTGGCCATCGAGACGAAACATCCGACGCGCTGGGCCGGACAGGTGGAGGAGCGACTGGTCGAGCTGCTCGGCCGGTTCGGGCACACGAAACCGGCCATGAACACCGACTGGACGTCGCCGGTCCGGGTCATGAGCTTCTCGGCACGCTCGCTGCACCGCGTACGGGCCGCCGCACCGGACATCCCCGGCGTCTACCTGATGCAATTCCTCACCCCCCGGTACCGGGACGGCCGGTTGCCGAGCGGCGTCGGCATCGCGGGCCCCGGCATCCGGATCCTCCGCGCGCATCCCGAGTACGTCGACAAGGCCCATCGCGCGGGCCACCAGGTCCACGTGTGGACGGTCAACGAACCGGCCGACGTCGAGTTGTGCCAGGAGTTGGGCGTGGATGCAGTGATTACAAATCGCCCCAAGCAGGTGCGAATGCAACTAGGCCTTGGCTAAAGCTCATCACAGGGTGTGCACCGGCGCATTCGGCTCGTATTCGATTGTGTCTAGTGCGTCACTGTGTGCCTTCTGGCCGGTTTCCGGTCCAGTCCATTGGGGCATTCATCCCGTGGCGTGGGGCAAAGGAGGTCTCGGGGGTGGCGTTGGTGGTGGCACAAGAGGTGCCGACGTCGTCGATCATGGCCGTACCCCATGGTCCAGCGGGTGTGGGCATGGCCAGGCGGCGCATGCGAGAAGAGCTGTTGGCAAGTGGAGTTCAGGACAGTGTCATTGATGACGCGGTCCTCATCCTTTCGGAGCTGTTGAGCAATTCGTGTCGCCATGCGCGTCCGATATACGAGGACGGGTCGCCGGGCTCCCTGAGAGCCGCGACGCGGGACCCGTCCGCGGACCTCGCGAAGGACGGCGCCGCCGGCGCGTCCCGGAGCGTTCCGTCGGCGTCCGTCCAGGCGTCCTGGCGGATCGACGCCCAGGGGCGGCTGACCGTCGCGGTCACCGACGGCGGCGGCCCGACCCGGCCGCTCCCGGCCACCCCGTCGGTCACGGCGCACGGCGGACGCGGCCTGGCGATCATCCGGTCGCTCGCCAAGGACTGGGGCGTACGCGACACCGCCACCGGTGAGGTGACGGTCTGGGCCGTCCTCTCGCTTCAAGGCGCATTCGCTACGCGCGTGGATCTGGCGCCCGATCTGCCGCCGTCGCTCGCACCGCGCACGGCAACGGGCGGCGGACGGCCGCTGGGGCCGGGCCTCGCGGAGTTCGACGACCTGCTGTAGGGCGGTGCCCGAGCGCTGTCGACACGCCGTGCTGGATCTGACGGTGCGACATCCTGGCGGGACCCGGCCCCGTCCACCGGCGGGCACGCCATGTCCGCCCTCCCCGACACGGCCTTGTCCACAGGCAGGCGCGACCTCGCACGCGATCCTCTAGGCTCGCGCCGAAAAGCGTCCGTACGCCCAGGATCGACCAGGAGACACCGCCGCCATGGCCAAGAAGCGCCGCCCCCAGCCCCGCGCCGCAGCACCCCAGATCAAGGACGGCGAGGTGCCGGTCGTCGGCGCTCGCGAGCCCTGCCCGTGTGGATCCGGCCGCCGGTACAAGGCGTGTCACGGGCGGCAGGCGGCACACGCCGTCACGGAACTGGTGCAGCGCCCCTTCGAGGGCCTGCCCGGGGAGTGCGACTGGGTGGCGCTGCGGGAGCTGGTGCCCGCCGCCACCGCCGAGTTGACGCTGAAGGGCGGGCTGCCCGAGGGCGTGCCCTCCGTGACGCTCGCGACCGTCCTGCCGATGGCCTGGCCCGCGCTGCGCCGCGAGAACGGTGCGGTGCTGCTCGGCCTCCAGAACGACACCGCCTCCGGCGACATCAGCCGCGACCTCGCGGACACCCTGAAGCGCGCACTGGCTGCGGAACCGGGCAGTCCGGTCGCTGCCGGGCGACCCACCGCCGACGGCCCTCGACTCCAGGACCTGCTCGACCTGGACGCACCTTTTGAGCCGACCGTCCACACCGGTTTCGAGTTCTGGGTGGAGAACGCCGAGAACGCCACCGGCGAGGTCGCCGCCTCCCTGGAGCGGGCCAATGCGGCGGCCATCCCCACCGCCCGGATCCCTGGCCTGGAGGGCGCGTACTGGTGCGAGGCCCCGGAGAAGAACCACCTGCGCTGGGTCACCGCGCACCCCGAGGAGCAGTTGCTGGACGCACTCGCCCGGCTGCACGCCGCCGGCACCTCCTCGCTCGGCGAAGGCACCCGACTGGTGGGCTCGTTCCGCGCCCACGGGCTGGTCGTTCCGGTCTGGGACCTGCCCTCGTCGATGGGTGCCGACGACGTCGCCAAGCCGGCCGAGGCGTTCGCCGAGCGGCTGGCGAAGGCGCTGGCCACGGACGCCCCGCTGACCGCCGACGAGCGCCGGGCGCGCGGCGGGCTCACCAACCGTCAGATCACGCTGAGCTAACGGTGGCGCCGTCGATCGTGCGGCCCGTACGCCCCTCGGGACACCTCCGTGACACCGGTCACAACTCCCCGTACCTGCCGGTAAATAAGCGTCCGGAAATCCACGATCGAATTTGCTAACCGCCGATCTCTTGTTACGGTTCTGGAAGCCCGGTCGCTGGTGCATCCCCCGTCGCCAGCGACCGGGCGCTTCCATGTCCGGAACCAGGCATTCCGATCGGATCGTCGGTTTCGCCGGACCGGGCCCGGCCGTCAGAGCAGCGAACCGCTCTCACCCGAGGCCGAGTTGCCGCCGGAGCGCAGCAGAAGCCGCTTCCCCGCCGCATCGGAGATCTCCGCCACCGCCCCGTACGCCGTCCTGGCCCTGCGCACCGTAGGCGCGGCCGGGGTCTCGCAGACGCCCGGCCGGTCGGCGGCCGGGATCTCACAGTTCACCTGCACGGTCCTGTCGTCCGGGCGCAGCAGCGTCAGCACGGCGCGCAGCGGGGCGCCGGTGATGTTGCGGTAGTACGTACGCGCCCAGGTGCGGCCGCTCTCGGCGAGCACGCAGGTCTGGGCCTCGATGCCCCGGGCGGAGGCGAGTGAAGGGCCGCAGCGGGTGGTACGGCCGTAGAGCAGCGGGAGGCCGAGGTCGGCGAGGGGGTCGACGGGGCCGTTCGAGCGGGCAGCACCGGTACGGCCCTTGCCCGCCTTCCCACCCCTTTCCCCCTTGATGCCCTTCTCCGCCGAGCGACTATTTTCAGCCGTGGCCGTCGCTCCGGACGTATCCGACATGAAGGTATCTGCCGGACCGGCCGTGGCGGCCCCCAGCGGCACGGCGATGGCGAGCACCGCCGCACCGGCGAGCCCGGTCATGCGGATCTTCTGCGCGCGTTGCATGGCCCCACCTGCGATTGAGACGCCGTCGATCGACGGCATATGACGGTGGGGCGAACCTATCGGCAGGTGAGGGGGCACCCGGCCGTCCGGACACCCATTTCCCGTAGTGATCCGGGCCGGTCACACCCGGACGGGTGAACCGCCCGCGCGTCGCCCGGGGCCGCTCAGTACGCGAGTCTGCTGTCGCCGTCGGGGGTGCTGGTGCTCGCCATGACCAGGGCGTCGACGATCGTCGCCACCTTCGGCAGCCAGGGCGCCGCCGGGGTGGACGCCGGCGGGCGCTCCCAGCGCACCCGGCCGGCACCCGTCTGGGACGGCGGCAGCACCACATAGCCGCCCTCCCCGTGGAAGCGCAGCGAGCTCGGCACCCAGTCCTGGGAGTGCAGCAGCTCGCCCAACTCCGGCAGGTCGTACGGCGATACGAGCAGCGACCAGCGGGTGGGGGTGGCCACGACGGGCCCGAGGCGGACGCCGAAGTGGTCCAGCGCCGCCAGGGCGCGGGCGCCGGCGACGGCGGGCAGGCTCACCGCGCACGGCGCACGGCCGCCGGTGGCCAGGACGATCGGGGCGTCCGGGCGGTTGGTCCACCACCAACGCACCATCCGGGCATCGGTGGTGGCCGCCAGCAGGCCCGGGTCGAAGGGGTGCGCGCCGGGCACCACACAGTCGGGGTCGGGGCAGCTGCACTGGCGAGCGGGCCGCTCACCGAGGCCGAGCCGGGCACCGGCCGCTGCCCGACCGGCGGAGCGGAGTCCCACGCCGGGGAGTACTGGCCACTGCCACTCGGTGGCGCAGTGGAGCGCCGCACCGAGCAGCGCCGACCTTCCGCTGCGCCGGAACAGGAGCTTGCGTCGCCTTCCGAGGATCTCGCGCATGAGCGCTCGTTCCTTTCCGTTAACGCCGAGGGCTTTGTCCATCGCACTACATCGCACTACAGGGCACTGCTTGCCGGTTCGCGTTCGCTTCGCGCCGCGCCGCTCGATGCCGTGGTGTGGCGTCTCTTGCGGCCCGGCCCTGCGACCCGGGGTCGATCCCTATCGATCACGCCACGTGGATCTCTGGTCACCGCGTGTACAAGGCAGCGCATCACGCCGTACGCCGAGCGTGGAACGTGGCGGGGGGTGGCGCGCGCATGGCGCTTGCGCTTCCGTAGTGCAGTCCCCGCCACTCGGGAGAGTGCGTCGCGGTCGTCGTCGTGTGAGACGCCGGTGCCCGCCGGAGAGTTCCGGTGCGGTCCCAACTTGCCCCGCACCTCTCCGAGTACGTACCCGCCGCGGTGGTGATGACGCGCTGTCGATCGGCGCCAGTCGACCTCAAATTGACGCTCGTGGGGCTCTTTTCAGGCCAATCTACAGACCTCGCTGACACCACAAACCCCATCGGGACAATGCTGGACATCGCCTCGTTGGTGCGTGTACATGTGGAGGCATTGATAGCGGAGCAGCATGACATGGGGGTTTGCGATGCTATTGAGGAAATTGAGCGCCCAAAATTCCCGCACAGCACCACTCAGCAAATGGCCGCACTCCCTTCCCATTGGTGGCCTGACCTGGTGCGATGTCTTGCGCGACGATGGTCGCCAGCCATGACTGCCCCGCACGTACCGAAAGTGGCTGGAATCGAACCAGCACTCCCCACGCCCGCGCACACTGTCGCCCCGCACGGGGCGAAGACCCCCGCGGACCCCGGTGCCGGCTCCCCGTCGGACCCGTCCGACGGCCCGTCCGACACCCCCGAAGCCGCCCGCGAAGGCGCTCCTGACTCCGCGTCCGGCCTCTCCCCCGACCTCTCCGCCATCGACCAACTCGCCGCGGTCCAGGACCGACTGGCCGGCTGGATCTCCGACCTCAGCACCCTGCACGAACTGACCGAGCAGCTCGCCCGCACCCGCACGTTGGAGCAGGCCCTCCACGAGCTGCTGCGGGCCGGCGCCGCCCTGGTCGGCGCGCGCCGCGGCATGGTCGTCCTGGCCCCCGCAGACGGACTCGGCCCGGAGACCACCGTCGGCCTGGGCCTCGGCCACGCCGAGATCGGACACATCGAGACCGTCCCGCGCCGCGCCCTGTCGTACGCGCGGATCCTGGACGGCCTCCCCGAGCCCGGTTCCACCGGCGACGACACCTGTGAGATCAGCGAGCCCGACATCCCCGGCGAGAAGGACCTCGACCCGCGCCTGCGCGAGGTCGCCGCCCGCCTCGGGTACGCCGCCAGTTACGCCGTCCCGCTCACCGCCGCCCCCATCGGCCGCATCGGCGCCGCGGTCTGGCTCTACGACGAGCCGGCCGAGCCCACCGAGCGCCAGCGCCACCTCGTCGGGCTCTACCGCGCGCACGCCTCCGAGCACCTCGCCCGCCTCCTGGAACTGCACCGCAGCCGGCAGGCCACCGAGACCCTGCACGAGGAGCTGCTGCCGCGCCGGCTGCCGCGGATCCCGGGCGTACGCCTCGCAGTGCGGCACAGCACCGGCCCGCGCGGCGGCGGCGACTGGTACGACGCGCTACCGCTGCCCGACGGCGCGCTGGGCCTGGCCGTCGGTTCGGTGACCGGATCCGGGCCGAGCGCGGTGGCCGCCATGGGGCGGCTGCGGGCGTCGCTGCGCGCGTACGCGGTCATGGAGGGCGAGGACCCGGTCGCCGTCCTCTCCGATCTGGAACTGCTGCTCCGGTTGACCGAACCGGCCCGCAGCGCCACCGCACTGTTCGCCTTCACCGAGCCGCCCCCCGGTGCGCCGGGCGGGCCGCCGGTGGCGGGCGGCCTCGGCGACGGCGACCCGCTCCTTGACGGTGTGGCCGACACGCCCCCCGGCGGCTGGGGGAGCGCCCCCATGCCCCGCAAGCTGGTGCTCGCCGGGGCCGGCCACTGTCCGCCGTTGATCCTCGGCGATCTGCGGACCGAGTTCGTGGAGACCTCGCTCTCCGCGCCGCTGGGCATGCTGGCCTGCTGGGAGGCGCCGAGCGTGGAGATCGAACCGGCCGGCGGCGAGACCCTGCTGCTCTACAGCGACGGGCTGCTGCACCGGACGGGCGAGCCGATGGAGCGCGCCTTCGCCCGGCTGCACACGGCCGCCGCGAGCGTGCCCAGGGCCAGCCGTCGTGATCCGGAGGCGGTGGTCGACCACATCGTGCGGGCGATGCTGCCCCAGGGGCTGGACGATCCCTCGTCCGAGGAGGACGTGGTGCTGCTGGCGACATACTTCGAGGGGTAGGGAGGAGTAGCCGGCACAACGCGGGCGGCGAGCCGTAGCGCGCTGTAGCGGGGAGCGGCGGAGAGTAGTGCCGGGCGGCGCACGGAGTTCCGCACCGCCGCGGCCGTGCGCCCTATGGCCGTAATGCCTGAGAGGTCACACGTTTTGCCCTCTGGACCGCAATCCATCCACACATACGATGGAATGCGGTTCACTCTTAAGAGGAGGCATGGTGACCGACGAGCTCACTCCGGAGACCCCGGATGCGGACGAGCAGCCGATCAAGCAGCGCAAGAACGGCCTTTACCCGGGCGTCTCGGATGAGCTCGCGGAGAACATGAAGGGCGGCTGGGCCGACACCGAGCTGCGCGCTCTCCAGCCGATCGAGCAGGCCCCGAACGCCGCCCGGCGCCGGGCCGCGCTCTCGGCGCGCTTCCCCGGTGAGCGCCTGGTGATCCCGGCGGGCCACCTGAAGACCCGGTCCAACGACACCGAGTACTCCTTCCGCGCCTCGACGGAGTACGTCTACCTCACCGGCGACCAGACCGACGACAGCGTCCTCGTGCTGGAGCCCACCGAGGACGGCCACGAGGCGACGATCCACCGGCTGCCCCGCTCCGACCGTGAGAACGGCGAGTTCTGGCTGAGCGGCATGGGTGAGCTGTGGGTCGGCCGCCGGCACAGCCTCGCCGAGTCCGAGGCCCTGCTCGGTGTCGCGTGCAAGGACGTCCGTGAGCTGGCCGAGGCGCTCAAGGAGGCCACCGGCCCGGTCCGTGTGGTGCGCGGCCACGACGCCGGCATCGAGGCCGCGCTGACCGACAAGGTCACCGCCGAGCGCGACGAGGAGCTGCGGGTCTACCTCTCCGAGGCCCGGGCGATCAAGGACGAGTTCGAGATCGGTGAGCTCCAGAAGGCCGTCGACTCCACGGTGCGCGGCTTCGAGGACGTGGTGAAGGTCCTCGACAAGGCCGAGGCCACCAGCGAGCGCTACATCGAGGGAACGTTCTTCCTGCGCGCCCGCGTGGAGGGCAACGACGTCGGCTACGGCTCGATCTGCGCCGCCGGCCCGCACGCCTGCACCCTGCACTGGGTCCGCAACGACGGTCCGGTCCGCTCCGGCGACCTGCTCCTGCTGGACGCGGGCGTGGAGACCACCACCCTGTACACCGCCGACGTGACGCGCACGCTGCCCGTCAACGGCACGTACACCGACCTCCAGCGCAAGATCTACGACGCGGTCTACGAGGCCCAGGAGGCGGGTATCGCGGCGGTCAAGCCGGGCGCGAAGTACCGCGACTTCCACGACGCGGCGCAGCGCGTGCTCGCCGAGAAGCTCGTCGAGTGGGGCCTGGTCGAGGGCCCGGTCGAGCGGGTGCTGGAGCTGGGTCTCCAGCGCCGCTGGACCCTGCACGGCACCGGCCACATGCTCGGTCTGGACGTGCACGACTGCGCGGCGGCCCGCACCGAGGCGTATGTCGACGGCACGCTGGAGCCCGGCATGGTGCTGACGGTCGAGCCCGGTCTGTACTTCCAGGCGGACGATCTGACGGTGCCCGAGGAGTACCGCGGCATCGGCGTGCGGATCGAGGACGACATCCTGGTGACCGAGGACGGCAACCGGAACCTGTCGGACGGGCTGCCGCGCCGGTCGGACGAGGTCGAGGCGTGGATGGCGGGTCTGCTCAAGAAGTAGCCCCCGCGTGCGGGCCGGTGGCGTCGTCCACCGGCCCGCTGCCTTTTTTCGTGTACGCACCCGCGCGGGCCGCTGCCCACACGGCCGTGGCGGCGGACTCGGCGAGGCGGCCGTCGACCGGGCGACGGGCGATCAGCATCCGGTAGTAGAAGGGCGCGCCGAGGGCCGACATCACCTCCACCGGGTCGGTCTCCGGGGGCAGTTCGCCGCGTTCGACGGCGCGCTCCACCATCCGCCCGGCCAGCGGCAGCCGTTCCTCGAAGAAGGTCCGCAGGACCGTTGCGGCCTGGGGGTCGCGGGCCGCCGCGGAGACCACCGCCTCGATCAGCCGGCGCATCCGCGGCTCCCCGTAGAACGCGACGATCGAGCGGGCCAGCGCATGCAGATCGCCGGGCAGCGTCCCGGTGTCGGGCAGCGGCACGCTGCCGCTCAGATCGGTCAGCGACTCGCAGACCAGGCCTTCGATGCAGCGCCAGCGCCGATAGAGCGTGGCCACGTGGATTCCCGAGCGCTGCGCGACCTTCTCCATGGTGAGCTCGCCGAAGCCGCCCTCGTCCAACTCCTCTAAGACGGCGGCCAGAACCGCCTGGCGGGTACGGGCCGTTCGCCCGCCGGGTCGGGTCTCGCCCGGGGCTTGCTGAGGTGTCGTCACGGCGGCTCCGTATTGCAGTGCGGGTTCACGCCAAGTATTGTCCGAGAAGACTAACGCGAAGCACTTCGCGTTTGTCCTGGTGCGCGCCGGTCTCGTAGGGACAGGGGACGCCGCGGGGGAGGTCCTCCCGCCCGCGAGACCGCGCTGCTCACCTTCTCCAGGGACGATTACCGGCCAGCTGTCGAGCGGCCGACGTTCACCCGGATTGACATCTCCCGGATCGCGGATCGACATCTGCCGCATCGCGGATCGACATCTCCCGCCTCGCCACGCCGAATTGACGCCGACTCCGGAACGGCACCGCCCGGCGGACGGCCGTGTCCCGTCGTGGCCCACGACCGCCCGCCCCACGAAGACCTGCGCCCGCGGCCGCACTTGACACACATCCACCGCACAGCCGGCTCCCCTACGGAGCAGCTGTGCGGTGTGCGGTCCGTGCTGCGCGGTGTGCGCGGCGCGGCGTGTGCCGCGCGGTGGTCAGTGGAGGATCTTCTCCTTCGCCCGCTGGAACTCCTCCTCGGTGATGTCGCCCTTGGCGCGGATCTCCGCGAGCTTCGCGAGCTGGTCCGCCTCGTTCCGGCCCGTCGTACCGGCGGCATCCCGGATGTACGCGTCGAACGCCTGCTGCTGGGCCCTCGCATGCGCCGCCTCGCGCTCGCCCATCCCCTTGCCGCGGGCGACGACGTAGACGAAGACGCCGAGGAACGGCAGCACGATCACGAAGATCAGCCAGCCCGTCTTGGCCCATCCGTTGAGGGAGTCGTCCCGGAAGATATCGAAGATGATCTTGAACAGCAGGATGATCCACAGGACCCACAGGAAGACCCACATCGCCGTCCAGAAGGCACCCAGGACCGGGTAGTCGTAGGCGAGGTTCACATAACCGCTCATTACTCTCTCCCGAAGCTGCCGTTCCGCGCGTGCCTGCCGATCCGCGGCGCCGACGCGACCGGAGCGCTCGGGGCGATGCCTCCCGTGGGAGGCATCGCCGGGTCGGTTCCCGGATGGATCACCCTCACCCCGTCGAACCCGGACGACCCGGACGCCCCGAACGCTCCATCGGCGCCACTTCCACGGAACCCCGCTCCGCCCGGAACGGCATCGCCCGCAGCGGGTGACCTGCCCCGACCCGGGCCGGCCGGCGACCGAGCGGCTCCCTCCGGACACGGAGCGGGACGGGCAGCGGCCCTCGATCAGTAACGATCACAGCCATCCCGGCACAGCCGGTCTCGGTGGTTCAGCGCCCAGTTCCCAGTGTCCGGCCGGTCACGACGCCATCGGCAGCGCCGCGCCCTCCCGCCACTTGAGGATCGAATGGCAGGAGGGTGGGGCTGACCTGCGACTTTGCCGTGAAAACCCTGCGGACCAGGGAAAACTACGCTCGGTAGTTCTCACTGGTCCGCAGGGTTTTTCGGTGTGTTGTGCCCTGGGTGTGCCCGCGGAAGGCCGACCAGCCCATAGTCCCCAAGCCCCCGGAACGCCCGTATAGGAGACGCGGTATCGTCCCTCGAACGATCAGTTCACGGACAGGCACCTACCGGCGCGCTGCTCGCTGGCGGGGGCGTGACCACCTGTGCCAGCGGCCCGTCGTAATTCGCTCAACGACCATCAGCAGCGCCAAGCTTCCTGAGGTGAGCCCTAGGCCCTTAAGGAACTCGACTGTGAAGCCGCCACTGTAGAGGACCAGACCGGTGGCCACGGCACAGACGACGAAGGCGAGAACTAATACAAACTGGGCCAGTCTGATGAGCGGCATTAGTGCGGCCAGCCTGTACGGTTCTGACCCGGAGTCTGGCTCCACCCCGTGAACGTGAACCGTCAGATGCTGGTCGCCACCGGCTTGATACACGCGACCCTCGCCCTCGGCCTGGGCATGCATGTTCCACCGGGAGTGTTCTTCGTCGCGCCGGCCTTTGGCCTTCATTGCTGCTTTCTCCTGATGCTGGTGGACAGCAAGCACTTGCTTGGGGCGGGATCACAGAGGGCCGAGCTTACGAGCAAGCTCCAGGCCGATGTCGCCGATGAACTTGAGCTGGAGCCCGGCGGGATCCCCCATGACGTAGTAGACGAAGACGCCGATGCTCACAGGTACGTACAGCCAGGAAAGCCTGTCGATCAGGTGCGACCTGTAGGACAGGCGTTCACGAATGATGATGAAGGCTGTTGCACCGACGATGACGGCTCCCAGCGAGTAGAGCACGGCCCACCAAGTCGATGGGTCGGACTTGTCGGACCACACGGCGCGCGTGCTGGCGCCCGCGATCGCGAGTGGAAGTAGTGGGACCAAGGCAAGAAGGACGCTAAGCAGCGTCTCCCAGACCGTGTCCCAGGAACTGCCTCCCGTCTCGTAGTAGCCCCAGTCGTCATCTCCATCCTCGTCGTCATCGTCGTCTATGTCGGGGGCTGAGCCATGAAAGTGATACTCCGTAATGTGCTGGTCGCCGCCTGCTTGGTAGACGCGCCCCTCATCCTCGGCGCTGGCACGCATGTGCCAAGAGGCGTCGTCTTCGTGATCCCAGTGGCCTGTGCTCATCGCTCGCTGATGAACTGATTCCCGCCTGCTTGGTACACGCGGCCGCGATCACGGACCTCGGCGTGGAAGCTGGTGTTCGTCCGGGGCGAGCTGGCTTCCCCGAGCCTCGACAGCAGGGCTTCGAACTCCGCTGCGGCCGCCGGATCCTCCAGGAAGAGAGTTAGCATCCGCCCTTGCCAGGCGGACTGAAGAGCCTGACGGACCTGTTCGACGTCGCTGGCCGGAGTTGCGAGAAGAGTCGAACGGGTCGTGTCGAGATCCCGTTCCAGTTCACCAGCGGAGGCGGGGCGAAACCGTTGCCACAGAGTGACGACACCTGATCGAAGCGTGTTCCATCCATCCGTTGCCATGGCCGATACCACGGCGGTACCGCCCGCGCTGGCCAAGGCGATGAGCGTCGGGTCCACGGTGTCCCCTCCCAGGTTGTGTCCGCACATTCGACTGATAGTGAATCAGCAACTCTGGGATATGGGCTGGCACTTCAGACAAGTGATCAACGAACCAAAAGTCTCACCTCCGAGAAGGAACTACTGCATGGGCACCTCATGGCTGAGGCTCGGTGCCTGTCCGACGGGCCTCGTGGCCGTTGACATACGTGTGATGCATGGGCAGCGGCCTTTGGATCAGGCACCGTCATATACCCAGGCACGGCCGGTCTGCCGGTACTCCTCCACGGGGATAGGCTCGGTTCCAGGCAGCATTCGGGCGGTGTACAGCAGCCCGTCGAGGTGGTCGATCTCGTGGTGGATGAGGCGGGCGAGGCCGCGGTCGTACACGGTGGTCACAGTCTCGCCGGTCAGGGCCGTGGTCTCCACCGTGATCTTCAGGGGGCGGCGGACGAGGCCGCGGACGTCGAAGAAGCTCAGGCATCCCTCGTACTGCTCGTCCGTCTCGCCGGAGCAGGCGGTGATTCGCGGGTTGAGCAGGATGATGGCAGGGGCGGCGCCGGGCGGCTGAACGACGGCGACAGCACGTGCGATGCCGATCTGCGGGGCGGCGATCCCCATGCCCTTGGCGAAGGGGTGGACCTGTCCGATCCGCTCCATAGCGGCGAACAGCTCGTCCACGGTGTGCTCGGCCTTGTCGCGCTCGGTGGGCAGGTCGAAGGCGCGGGCCGGTTCGGTGAGGATGCCAGCGCCTTGCTGGACGACCCCGAGGTCACGCATCTGCTGGCTGGGCCGCACGTCAATCACCTGAACTCCCTTTGATCCGTCTCGTGTTCTGGCCGTGCCCGGAACCGCCACTCCAGACGGTACCGAGCGTGCAGGGCGGGTGTGGTCGTGATCCACGTGAATTGCCGTTGCTCACCCGTGTCGGTGCGTACGGGTGGGGTTCGCAGTGGGGTCGCCTCGGCGGTCATGGAGGTCTCGGTTCCCCACACCACCGGGTCGAGGGCGGCGGGGAAGACAAGCTGGACTTCCAGTCGCTCCGTGGGAAGGCGGACGGCCCGCTGGAACCAGTTGCCCCACTTGTCGTCGCCGACGGTGTAGGCGTACTCGATCCATACGGATTCGCCCGGGTAGAGCGGGAAGCGGCCTTGGTCGTTGTCGAAGAGCAGCCAGACTTCCTTGAAGGCGTCGCGGTCGTGTTTGGCTTGCCACCGCATCGTCTCGCCCCGGCAGGTGGCCGTCAGGTCGAGTTCATCCCAGGTCAGCGGGTGGGCACGGTAGTGCGCATTGGACCGCTCCGGGTGGCCGGGGTAGCGGTCGACGGAGATGCGGATCAGGTAGCGGGTCACCGGCTCGTCGCCGGTGTTGCGCAGCCGCCGGCGCATGGTCAGCCGGTACTTGCTGCCGTCGTAGTGGAGCCGTGCTGCGTCGTGTTCCACGACGAGGGCCGATCCGGTCGCGTATGGCTGCTCTGGCCTGCGCTGGGCGGGCGGCGTCGCCGCTGGCCGCCGAGTACGAGCCTTTGCCTGCTCGTAGTCGCACCAGCGCCGCCAGATCGCCTTCCCGGCGTTCAGGGCCTCGTCGGCGAGGCGCGAGAACTCCTCGCTGGGCTTGTGGCGGCCCGACTCCACATGACTGACGTAGGACGGGTCGAAGCCCATGGCCAGCGCTAACGCCCTCTTGGACATGCCGCGCACTTCCCGCCAGCGAGCCACCTCGGCCGCGAAGTCCTCGGCCGCCTGCTCGACCGTGATCTCCTCGCCTTGCGCCTCCATCGAAGCCCCGCCCGCGTCATCGTTGGTGAGCATGAATGAACCGTGAGTGATCCCAGTTCACCATCCCGTCACGGCTCGCGTCGCCGTTTTCCTTCCCTCACCGACCCGGATCGACGCTCCGGGCAGACGAGGGAGGCGAAGCATCATGCGCGTGCTGTACCTGCTCAACATCTCCAACCCCGACCGGCTTTCGGCCGACTCGGGATGGATCTTCGCGGACCTGCTCGCCCCGGCTCTGGCGGACGCCGGGGCTGAGGTGACGGTAGCGGCCCCGGCTGCAGCTGGGGATGTCCGTTGCGGCTTCCACCGCACGAAGGTCCCGGGTACGAAGTACCGGGCCCGTTTCTCCACGGACATCGACGAATTGGTGGCACTGATCCGGGCCGAGAGGCCCGACGTGGTGGTGGCCAATCAGATCGAGGAGGCCCCGGCCATCCGCACGGCCCTGCTGGAGGCCGGCTCGGACGCGTTGCTGGCCGGTTACTGCCACTACCTGCCGTTCTCCTTCACCGGCGGTGGTCAGCTCTTGCTCGACCCTTCCCTGAACGACGCGGGGCTGGGGCGGCCCGTGCTGCTGGCGTTCGCTGCCGGGCTGGCCGCCTGCGACCGGGTAATGGTCCACTCCTCCACGGCCGCCTCGTGGGTGTCGGCCGCCGCCGTCCGCACGACCGTTGACCTCGACGAGAAGCTGCGGGTCGTGCCCGCCCCACGCGATGAACGCCTGGTCCGCGACCCCGCCACCGCCCCGCCCGCGTCCGGCGATGGGGCGATCGGCATCTACAACCACCGGCTGTACGCGCACTACGGCACCGACCAATTCGTGAACCTGGCCCGTGGTCTGGCCGCCTCCACCGTTCGGCTGCGGGTCATGGACCTCTTCGGCAAGCGCCGCGCCGAGCGCACGGGGCTGGACGACAGCCCCGAGAAGATGCGCGACCAGCTCGCGGCCATGCCGCACGTCGAGATCGTCTCCGACCGAGGCGATCGCGTCCGCTACAAGAACCTTCTGGCCGGCGCCCGCTTCGGCATCGCTCCGTTCCGCCCCGGCTGCCCCTGGTCCATGAGCGTGATCGACTGCGAGGGCATGGGCCTACCGGTCATCTCCCCGCGCCTGGGCTGGCTCGCCGAGCACATCGATCCCGAACTGTGCTTCGCCACCCCGGAGGAGGCGGTCGCCCTGGCCGAGCGGCTGGCAACGGACGACGAGTTCCATGCCCTGCATGCCAAGCGCGCCTACGCCTCTACCGCCGACTTCGCGCCCGCTCTGGTCGCCGACCGCTACCTGGAGGCCCTGTCGTGACTGACTTCGACGCGGTCTTCCTCTCGTACGACGAGCCGATGGCCACTTCCCTCCACGCCCGCGTGCAACGGACGCTCGGTGGCACGGTCAAGCGCCTGCACGGCGTGCACGGAATGCGCCGGGCCTACCGGCTGTGCGCCGAGGTCGTCGACCGCGAGCAGTTCTTCCTCGCCGATGGCGACTTCGGCATCGACACGGCCTTCGACCCGGCCGCCGTGGAGCCGCTGGACGAGGGCGTGTCCATGCGGGTGTGGCGCGCGGTCAACCCGGTCAACGGACTGTCCTACGGCTACGGCGGGCTGAAGTTGATCCGCCGCAGTGCCCTGCGCGCGATGGGTGAGGCCGTGGACGTACTCGCCGCTCTGCCCGGCAGCATCGAGTTTGCCGACCGGACCGCAGGCATCACGCGGTTCAACCAAAGTCCCTTCCACGCTTGGAAGGCAGGCTTCCGCGAGTGCGCGATGCTCGCCCGCGGCAGCGAGTACGGGATGGCCGACGACGACGCCCGCCACCGCGTGAAGGCATGGGTCACGAGCCGGGATGGTGAGTTCGCCACGTACGCCGCCGCCGGGGCCCGTGAGGGAGTCGCCTTCGCCCGTGAGGCCGCCCGCGACCCGCAGCAGTTCGACCATCTCAACGACCCCTCGTGGCTGCGGCACCGGTTCACCGCCGCCCATGGGGACGGGGTGGTCTCCGGATGACCTGCCCTCTCGTGCTCATCGAGCCGTATGCCGACCGCCTGGGCGGGCACCACCAGCGCACGCTGGTGGCACTCGCCCAGGCCCGGCCCGGCAGCCTGGTCATCGCCCCGAACGGGATCGCCCGCGAGGCGGCCACGGCCCTGGGCGAGGCCGGCGCCCAGCTGGTGACCGCTCCGGCCGGGCGCCTGGCGGGGGTCCTGCTCGGCGCCTCCCGCCTGGCGTCAAGGCTCTCCAAGGCCGGGCAGTGGGTCTTCCGCTCGCGCCGCTGGCACCGGAGCGTGCGACGGCTGCCCCACCAGATCACCCTGATCGCCCGCTGCCTGACCGAGGCAGCCGCCCTGCGGACCACTCGCCGCCTAGAACCCGACAGTGAGGCGGTGGTGCTCCTCACGGCGAGCGAGGCCCTCCACGGGGCCGCCACCCTCCTCGGCGGCCAGCCGCACCTGCGGTTCGTCCACGAACAGGTCACCACCGAGGGCGGCGTGGTGCGTCTGCTCGGCCGACTCGCCCGTCGAGGCGAGCAACGGGTGATCGCGGTGTACCCGACGCAGGCCGTAGGTGATCAGTTCGCTGTGGCCTTCCCCGAGCTGCCTGCGGTGGTGCGGGCCTTCGCGGTCGACGACGGCCGCCGCCTGACCGACGCCGAACGCGAGGGCGGCCGGACGGCCTTCGGTATTCCTGCCGTCGAAGCCGTGGTGTGCCTGGTGGGCGGCTGGTGGCCGTACAAGGACATCGACGTTATCGACGCCGCCCTCGCCCGCCTGAAGGAACCGCTGCACCTGGTGGTCGCGGGCACGCCGCTCGACGAATCCGTACTGGCTCGGTGGAGAACCTTGCCCCGTCTCCACCTGCACGCTGTGCCCGGCCCTATCGCGGAGAACGTGCTGCGGCTGGTCTACGGCGCCGCCGACGCCGCCCTGGTCACCCGGCATCCCGGCGTCGGCAAGGAATCCGGGCTCGTGATGGACGTCGCCCGCCTCGGCGTCCCTCTGATCGTCTCCGACCACGATCCCGCCCTCACTGCCTGCCTCCGTGGTCATCCCTGGGCCCAGACCTTCCCCGTCGGCGACCCCGACGGCCTCGCTGACGCCCTGCATACCGTCGTCCGCCAGCCGCCCGAGCGGCCAGGCCCCGAGGCTCCCGGCCTGCTGGGCATGCGGACCGCCGCAGAGCAAGCGGACTTCCTCACCCGATCCTTCACCTCATTGCGGGCCAAGGAGTCACGATGCTGAGCACGCCTCCCGCCCTGATCGCAGTCGTCGGCCCGGTCGAACCTCCGCTGCTGGCCGCCTGGGTCCGCCACTACCGGTGGCTGGGCATCGAGCGGTTCCTGATCGCCTTCCACTTCCCCGAGCACGTCCCCGACCAGCGGCAACACGAACTCCAGGCCGCCAGCCGCGAGCTGGGCGTCATCCCCACCAGCACCAGCACGGGCCCGTGGCACGAGCACACCAACACCCAGATCCGCGACGCTCTCCGCCAGGCGGCCGGGCCCGGCTGGCACCTGCTCGCCGATGCTGACGAGTTCCAGCAGTACCCCGCCCCACTCACCGAGGTCATCGCCCAGGCCGAGACGTCCGGGCACCGTGTCGTGGGTGGGCTGATGCTCGACCGCGTCGCTGCGAGCGGACACCTGACTGGCTGGAGGCCCGAAGGCGGACTCGACTTCGCCTATCCCCTCGGCGGCCACCTCACCCACCGGCTCCTGCACGGCGACCCCAGAAAGATCGTCCTCGCCCGCCACGACGTCACCGTGGCCTCCGGCAACCACCGGGCCCCCGGCGACCGGCCCGATGCGGACCGCATCTGCGCCGTGCACCACTTCAAGTGGCGCTCGGGCGTCCTGGATGACCTCCGGCGCAGGGTCCAGCACTTCTCGTCCGGCACCTGGCAGGAACAGACCCCGGCCGTCAGAGACGAGGCCAGCCGCCTCTTGTCCCACGTCGGCCAGCACAACGGCGTGATCAACATCAGCGATCCTCGGTTCGCCTTCCGCCGGGTGCACCCGGACCGGATGCCGTTCAGCTGGCCCAGCGAGGCCCGCAGCATCTACACGACCTGGCGACCCTACGCACACACCGGCCAGGATCAGAGACAATGACCACGCTCGCGCAGGCTCGTCGCGGAAGGGATGACCACGTGCCCCTCGCCGTTCTCTTGGCCGGCATCACCGGCTCTGGGAAGACCACCGTCGCCCAGGCCCTGGCCGATCACGACTACGTCCGGCTGTCCGTGGACGAGGAGGTGCACCGCCTCCACGGCCGGTACGGCGTGGACTACCCCGAGCACACCTACTTCGAGCGCGAACGTCCCGTCGTCGAGGCGACCCGGGAGCGCTTCATCAAGGAGATCGAGGCCGGGCACGACGTCATCCTCGACCACGGGCTGTGGCGTCGTAGCGAACGTGACGCCTGGAGGCAGGCCGCCCGCGAAGCGGGCGGCCACCCCCTCGTGGTCTACCTCCCCGCCGACAAGGAGGAACTGCTCCGGCGCCTCGCCGAGCGCAATCAGCGCGAAGATGCCAATGCCCTCACCGTGACCCCGGAAGCCCTCGACGACTTCTTCGCCCGCTTCGATCCCCCGGACGACGACGAAGAGGTGATCGTCTACACCGGAGATCCGGGCCAGCTCGTGATGGCACTTTCCTCTGCCAGGCCGAGCTGAAGTATCACGGCCGTGATCGCTATCGACTTCGACGGCGATCCGCAGGCCGTTCGCTCATCGCTGCGGTTGCGGGCTGCGATACGGGCGCGGTGGGCGCGGTGTGGCGGGTGCTGCTGGCGCGGGCTGCCTGTGCGCGCCTGTTCGGCTGGGCCATGATGCGCCAGTTGAGGACTTCGGCGGGCCGCTCGGCGGTGTCGAGTTCTCGGCGGGCGGCCACTTCGGCCAGGAGGTGGCGGGGGCGGTGGCCGGCGGTCTCGGCGCGGGCGAGTGTTGTGGTCAGGGCGGGCCAGGCGGGGTCGGTGAGGATGCGGTCGGCGTGGTCGGGGATGGCTGTCCGCACGTCGGCCTCGAATCGCCGGGTTGTGGCAGGGCGGGGTGCGCGGCGGGTGAGGTCCGCCAGGACGGGCTCGGCCGCCTGGCGGTAGCTGGCCTGCAGGTGGCGGACGGCTTGTTCGGCTGCCGCTGCCTGCTGTTCGTGGCCACGCTGTGCGTGCCAGTGGGCGGCGGCGCGGGCCAGGTGGAGGGCGGCGAAGACGAGGGCGATGGCGAGTCCGCCCGGAATGCTGGAGGCATAGGTGAGTTCCTTGGCGGCTTGGCGCAGGTCGGTGGCGGCCTGGTGGTCGGCCCGGATCGCTGAGCGGCGGGCCCGGTTGAACGCCTGGGCCGCTGCTTGCAGTTCGGCCTGGTGGGGGCCGGGTGTGGCGCGGGCCAGGTTGTGCAGGGTGTCGCCGAAGGCTTCTAGGTGGCCCTGGGCCACGGCGTCGTCGCCCGCATCGAGGACGGTGCCAGCGACGTGTACGGCGGATTCGGTGCGGCGCCACGAGTCGGTCGGGTCCACCACCTGCTGGGGGCGGTCGGCCACCTCCTGGGTGGTGAGGCGTTCGGTCAGACGGTTGTAGGAGAGATCTGGCGCGAGGCTTGAGCCGCCGTACCAGACAGGCCCGCCTTGGGCGTTGGTGTCACCGGGGGCGGCCAGGCTGTAGCCGGTCACCTCACCGGTCTCGGGGCCGATGCGCGGCTTGACCTGGATACCGAGCGAGCTCAGCACGGTGAAGTAGTCGTCGACGCTGTGTACGGCTGCGGCGACCGCGTATGCCTGCTCGCGCAGCCACTCCCGCGCGGTCACCTCCTGGCCCTGGCGGTCGGCCTTGGCGCGCTCCGCGCCGGTGGGTGTGCGGGGTGCGGTGAGGTCGCCGGACTTCAGGCGGCGCAGCCCGAACTCGGCCTCGATCTTTCGGCATTCCTTCTGGGCCCGCCATCCGTCGCGGTTGGTGCGGGGGCGGCGGCCGTCGGCGCGGACGGTGGTGGCGAGGATGTGGATGTGGTCGTCGGCATGGCGGACCGCGATCCACCGGCACGCCTCGTCGTCATCTTCGGGGGCGATTCCGGTGGCGGCCACGACGCGGCGGGCGACCTCGGCCCACTCGGCATCGGTCAGGTAGCGGTCGCCGGGAGCGATGCGGACCGGGCAGTGCCACACGTGCTTCGGCGGCTTCTTGCCTCCCAGTTCGCGCGTGCGCAGGTCGACATGGTGGTCGAGGCGCTTGGCGAGCTGGGTGTAGGTGGCGGTGGGGTCGCGGCCGGGGTCGGGGGCGCCAGCCATGTCCCAGGCGGCGACGATGTGGGGGTCAGTGTGCTCGTCCCGACGACCGGGGCCGAAGAGGTAGACAATCAGTCCACGGGTGTCGGAGCCGGTGGAGACGTCAGGCACCATGGCCGGCTCCTTCCGCCAGGAGCTGGTCCATCAGTCCGTAACTGGCCTCGGCGGCCTGCTCGATGCGGTCGAGGACAGCCTCGGTGCGCTCGGGTATCGCGCCGGAGTGGATGGCGCCCATGATCTGGTTGAGGTTGGTGCCGATCCGGTTCAGCGCTTTGGTGTGCGCCTCGATGGCTTCCACCAGCGGGCGGATCGGATCGTCCTCCGGGCTGCCGACCATGTTCGTCTTGCCGAGCGCGACCGCGAGGGCGGCGTCGCCGACGAACCCGGCGAAGGTCTGGCCGCGCTGCTTGGCTGCGTCATCGATGATCTGTACGGCGGTCGGGGTGAAGCGGATGGTCTTGTCCCGGTCGCGTTTTTCGGTGGTGCGCTTGCGGTTCATCCGCGCGGGCAGACTCGGGGCGTCGGGCTCACGCCACGATGGCTGCTCGACGGGCGTTCGGCCATCGGCGAGCGGTTCAGTGTGCGGGGCGGCGGGGTGCTCGGTGCTGTCGGCGCGGGGCGCGGCGTTGGGCTGGGCCTTCCCCTCCTCCGGCTCGGGTGCCCGCTGGCGCCCGGCCTCCTCTTCCTCCGCCACCCCTGGGGCGGGGGCAAGCGCGGACGAAGCCTCGTTAGAGGCTCGTTCGCTCCAGCTTGCTGCTGTTCGTCGGGCCAGGCCGAACCATCCCCTGCGGCGGGGAGCGGGGTGGCCGTCGTCGGTGTCAGTGTCATGCATGGTGGTGCTCCGGTGGTATGTGGGCGGGACTTCGTCACGTCCGTCGCATCCGTTGCAGGGCTGGTCAGAGCAGGTACGGACCCGAGTGCTGGTACGGAGAAGTCCGTCCCAGTGAGGACGTCCGTCCCCGCGCTGACCTGCGCGGGGACGGACGCGACGGATTGATACGGACCCAGGGAAGGCCGGGTTAGCGGGTGCGCTTGGGGCCCGGGGTACCGCCAGGGGGGCCGATGGGCAGCGACCCCGTCGGGGCGGCGGGCGGCAGCCGGTGGGCCGGGCGGGCGGGCGCGCCCCCTTGTACGGGATCAGGCGACGCTGTCTCGACGAGGTCGGGGCAGTGACGAGCCCACGCATCCAGGAACCGATTGCGCATGTACGCCTTGGCCTGCCTGCCCTTGTCGAACCGGTAGTTGGCCGGGCCGATGCCAAAGTCCCGCAGCAAGTTCCCCAGGTGGTAGGCATTCAGGCCCTTGGTGCCGTACTCCGCCCACGGGGCATCAGCGTCCTGAATCAGGGCGGCGACCAGATCCTGGGTCGGCAGGGCCTCGGGATTGCCCTCCTTCTCGAAGATGCGGTGGATGTCGCGCAGCAGCCGCGTCTTCAAGCTGGTCTGCTCGTCCTGGGCCGCTTCGTGCCGGGTCATGGTCAGGCAGGCGGCGCGGGCACTCGCGGGCCACTGGCCGCCGGCGAGGTCGGCGATGATGACCAGCGGCTCCCAGGTGTCCGCAGCCCGGTCCTCGACCGGCATCGGCGGCACCATGCGCGCAGCCGTACTCCGCAGCGGTCCCAGCCAGGCGGCCAGCCGGTCGCGCAGCGCGTTGAGTTCGGGCACCGCGTACCGCGAGCGGAAGGGGGCGACCTTCTCACCAGGCTTGCGCTTCTGCATGCGCAGCACGACGGCCCGGTCCGTGATCGTGTCCGGGAGGTCGCCGATCCCGGCGATCGCGGCCATGGCGAAGGTCGGGTACGGGGTGGGCTTGTGCTCCGGTCCGGAGATGCGCCAGGCGGGCCGGTTGCGCTGGTGCCCGGCGTTCAGCAGGCCGCGCAGGATCTCACTGTCGCCACTCGCCTTAGGCCCGAAGATGGTGTCGGCCTCATCCACCAGCAAAGTGGGCGGGTTCTTACCGATGATGCGGAAGATGACAGCCGGGGAGGTGTTCACCGTCATCATCGGCTGGTGCACGGTCTCGTGCAGCACGTCCAGAACCCGGGACTTGCCACAGCCCTTCGTCGGGCTCATCACCGCCAGGCGGGGCGCGTGCTGCAGAACGGTCTGGATGTGGGAGGCCGCCACCCACAGGGTGACAGCAATCAGCGCCTCCTCGCTGGGCAGCACCACGTACTTGCCGATCGCCGCCCGCAACTCATCCAACATTTGTGCACCCTCACCGGAACCCAGTTTCGCGTGGTCTCCCGGCCCCTTGGGAGCCTGGGGACCGGTACCCTGATCCGGTCCCCGTGAGTCGACGGGACCGGTCCCGGCCTGCTGGGCGGTCTCCACGGGACCGTCGGTCCCCAGCGACCGGAGGGGACCGCGATCACGGCCCCCATTGCGGTCCCCTGGTGCAACGCCCGTGTCTTGGGGACCAGTCCCCGTTTTCACGCCGCTGGCCTGCACGTTTCCAGGGGGTGTGGATATCGGGACCGTGGCTTGTGGCGACCTGGGAACAGGGACATCGTGGGGACGGTCCCCATCCGGCGCGTCAGCGGGGCGCTGGTCCCCGCGCGCTTCCACGCCCGACGATTGTTCCGCGGTCCTCGCGGCAGGGGACCGTGTGTCCGCCTGGTCCGCGCGGCGATAGGGGATGCCCTGGCCGGGGACGGCGGCCGTGGGCCAGACGGATTTGGAGGATGTGTTCGTGGTGGTGGGGGACGTAGAGTCCTCCATAGACGTTCCTCTCTGGCAAGGGGCAGGACGGGCTAGGTCCCGCCCCTTGCAGGCTCGTTCGTTCAGGGATGGGTGCTGTGCAGGGGAATCTCCGGCCCTCGGCGTTGGCGCGCCGAGGGCCGCATCGCTTTCGCGCAGGTCAGGCCGTGAGGTCGTACGCGGACTGGGCGGTGAGCCACTCGTCCACCTCCAGCCAGCGGTAGCGCAGGTGGCGGCCGACCTTCAGGACGTTGGGGCCGATGCGGCGGTGGCGCCACTGGTAGAGGGTCTTCACCGGCACGCCGAGGTAGGCCGCGACCTCCTCCGGCGTGGCCAGCGGCGCACGGCCCGCACCACCGGCATCGGCTGCGGGGCGGGGGTTTCGAGGCATGGGGCTCCTTCACAGGAATGGCGGGATGGACAAGACAGCCACAGGTTGTCTGCGGCGTCCAGCGGCATTGTGCGGAAATTCCACGGCCGCACCAAACGGCACTTCGCCGAGTGGGACCAAAACCGTAGACCCGAATCCCCGGTTGCCGAAATCACGCCGGAAAGCGAGAGGCTCTGCCCGGTTTCTTCCCGGATCATCTCCACGCCACGGGGCATGCCAGCCGACGCCGAAGCACCAGGCCAGAACCACCACGATCCCCCAGACCAGAGGCCATCAGACGCCTCCCCGATTTCGCAGCGCGGGACCATATCATGGAAATCCGGCTTCACCGAACCGTCCGAATAACTGGCGCCAACAAGTTTTCCAGGTTGCTTGAGCAACCCCTTGCCATGGCCGGTCTTTTCGAGTTACAGCTATCCGTCATGGCTACTCGACCAATTGAAATAGGCCCCGCCGGAATCCGAACCGCGCGCAATATCGAGCGCCTACGCCTCGCGCGCGGCTTCTCCCAGCAGCAGCTCGCCGAGCGCTGCACCGCCCTCGGGCGCCCGCTGACCAACACCGCCCTCAGCCGCACCGAACGCTCCCGACGCCGCTGCGACGTAGACGACCTCGTCACCATCGCCACCGCCCTCGGCGTGCCGCCAGCTGCCTTGCTGCCCTCGTGGACAGCCCACGGCGCCGTCTCTCACTCCACGGCCCGGACCCTCAACCGCATACAGGGGGCCCTCCTTGGCTGAGGTGTACGACCGATGGCACAAGACCTTCCCAAAGGAAGGCGACGACGAGTGCCCGGAGCACAAGGGCAAGGTCCCCACGGCCGACCACGGCAAGGGCAAGCGCTGGCAGCTGCGCTACCGAGATCCGCTCGGCAAGCAGCGCAAGGAGAACTACGACCGCAAGGTCGACGCCGAGGCGGCTGCGGCAGCCGTCGACAACGACCTGCGCCAGGGCAAGTACGTCGACCCCACAGCGGCGAAGAAGACGCTCAAGACGTACGCCCGCGAGTGGCTCGACGACGCGACCGCTGGCATCGGCACGGTGGACGCGTACAAGGGCATCGTCCGCAACCACATCGAACCGCACCTGGGCCACCTGGAGCTGCGCGCCCTCAACCGCCCTTCGCTCGTCCAGAGTTGGGTGAAGAAACTTCAGGGCGCGGGCCTTGAGGCGTCCACCATCGGCCTGGTCAACTCCGTGCTCTCCGCCATGCTGGACGCCGCCGTCGAGGACGGGCTGCTGCCCAAGAATCCATGCAAGTCCAGCTCGGTCAAGCTACCCAGCAAGCCGAAGCGGAAGATCATCCCGTGGAGCCTGGACCGCGTGCACGCGGTCAACGCCGCACTGCCCCACCGCTTCCAGTGCGGCGGCAAGCTGGCTTTCGGCTGCGGCCTGCGCCAGGGCGAGGTCTTCGGCTTCGACGAGGATGCGCTCGACTTCGACCGCGGTGTGGTCCACATCAACCAGCAGATCAAGCTGGTCCGTTCGACGATGGTGTTCGCCCCGCCCAAGGGCAACCGCCTCCGCACTGTGCCGATGGCCGACCAGCTCGCTGCCGCGATCAAGACCCATATGAAGGAGTACCCACCGGTCCTCGTGACGCTGCCGTGGATCGAACCCGACGGTGAGCCGCGCACGTACCGGCTGATCTTCACCGACGAGCAGGGGCGTGCCTACCACCGCAGCGTCTTCAACCAATACATCTGGAAGGGCGCCCTCGCAGAGGTGGGAGTCATCCCGCCTCGCGAGAAGGGCTCGCCGCGCTACGCGGCAGCCCCCGACGACGGCATGCACGCCTACCGCCACGCCTATGCGTCTGTCCTCCTCGACGCCGGCGAGAGCATCAAGGCGCTGTCCGAGTACCTCGGCCACTCGGACGCCGGCTTCACGCTGCGCACGTACACGCACCTGATGCCGAACAGCGAGTCGCGTACGCGGCGGGCGATGGATGCCGCGTTCACTCGGGCGGGCGCAGATGCCGCGACCGCAGCGCCCCCGCCCCCTGAGGGCACACCTCGCACGGCGACTTCCTCCGCCATGTGCCCTGCCTGTGCCCTGGCCGCCTGAATCCGGGCTGTGAGGGGCAGCCAAGAGAGCCCGGCTGTCATCTCCGGTGAGCGGGTTTCAGCAGGTCAAAGCCATGTGGCCGTAGCCGACCGGCTACGACGCCATCGGCAGCGCCGCGCCCTCCCGCCACTTGAGGATCTTGTCGAAGCTGACCACCGCGCCCGGACGGCCCGTGCGGTTGCGGTAGCGGACGTGGTCGGTGAGGGCCTCGATCAGAAAGAGCCCCCGGCCTTCCTCGGCAAACGCGGGAGCGCGCGCGGGGGTGGGCACGGGGGCCGGTGTGAGGGCGCGGTCCGCATCGGTATGGGGAGGGGCCGGGGGTGCCCCGCGGAAGCCGGGGCCGGAGTCCGTGACCTCGATGCGGCAGGTATCGCCGTCGATGAAGGCCGTGACGCGGTAGTCCTCGCTGGCCGCGTCGCCGCCGTGCTCGACGGCGTTCGCGCAGGCCTCGGAGAGGGCGACCGCCAGGTCGTAACAGATGTCCGGGTCGACGCCCGCCGTCTCCATCGTGCCCAACAACAGACGACGGGCGAGCGGCACGCTCGCAGCCTCACGCCGCAGATGGAGTGACCACCAGATGCTCATCGCTCCAGCCTCCTGGCCGCGGCTCGACATATCGTTACCTATTGCCGTGCCTCAAGGTCCGTAAGCATGTCCGGACCGTGATACCGCTCATTCGGCGGATGCGAAGACCAAGCGCATCGGTGTAAGCGAAGCGCTGCACATGCGCCGTCGCGCGCCCCACCGGCCGCCCTTGACACGGCGGGCGGCTCCCCTTGCGCACCGCCCTGCCGTGGGCCGCGGGTACCGGCAGTGGGATGATGGCGCGGCCATGTCTGCCCCGCCCGTCTCCACCGCACGCGCCGCCGCCGATCTGCGGCTGCTGAGGGCCGCGGTGTTCACCGCGGTCTGCGTCGTGCTGTCCGCGGCCGGGCACATGATCGCTTCCTGCGCGGCCGTCCCGCTGTGGACCCTGGGCGTCGCCGGCGTGGCGGTGTTCGCCGTCGCGGCTCCGCTGGCCGGACGGGAACGCTCACTGCCGGGGATCGCCACCGGACTCGCCCTCGGCCAGCTCGCGCTGCACTCCCTGTTCTCCTGGGGGCAGCAGCCGGCGTCGACGATGCCGATGCCCGGTATGGCGGGCAGCGGCGGCGGGTCCGGCAGGCTCTCCGACCAGGCCGTGGTCTCCCTCGCCCGGCACCTGACATGCGGGCTCGACGCAGGCCAGGTGGACGGCGCCCAGGCGCGGCACATCCTCGGCCTGGGCGGCTTCGACATGGCCTCCGCCGCCGGGGTCGCGGCACCGGCCGACACCCCGGCCGCCGCCGATCCGGCGGCGGTGCACTGCATGGTGCCGTCGCTGCCCATGCTGCTGGTGCACCTGCTGGCCGCGCTCGCCGTCGGCTGGCTGCTGCGCCGTGGCGAGGCGGCCCTGTGGCGGCTGGTCCGGCTGTCCGGCCCGGCGGCGTGCGAGATCGCGGTGGCGGCGGTGGTCGGTGCGGTGCGCGGGGCGCTCGCGCTGGTCCGCGCCCTGCTCGCGGGCCTGGCCACGGTGCACGACGAGGCGCTGCACGCCCCCGTTTCGTACGGGGATGACAAACCCGGCCCCAAGACCGTCGAGCTCCACCACAGTGTCATCAGGCGAGGGCCGCCCACCCTGGCCCTCGCGGCCTGACGTCACGCGAAGCACGCTCCCACAGGACAGGTACGGGCTCGCGCGCCGTCGCCGCACGCACGCCACCCCCACCGTCATCGGTGCTCACCAGTACCCCACTCCTTCCTGTGGAGCGTTTTCAGATGCCGAAGATCTCGAAGTCGTCGGAGAAGTCGTCCCAGTCCACCTCGCGCACCGTGCTGTCGCGGCTGCCGCTCGTGGGCGGTATCGCGGCCGGCAGCGTGCTGCTGCTCGCCGCCCCGGCCTTCGCCCACGTCAGCGTGCAGCCCGGCGAGGCCCCCAAGGGTGGCTGGGCGACCGTCAACTTCAAGGTGCCCAACGAACGGGACGACGCCTCGACGGTGAAGGTCGAGGTCACCCTGCCGACCGACCACCCGCTCGCGTCGGTCATGCCGCAGCCGGTGCCGGGCTGGAAGGTCTCGATCACCAAGGCCAAGCTCCCCAAGCCGATCGAGATGGAGGGCGAGAAGATCACCGAGGCGCCCTCGAAGATCACCTGGACCGCCGAGGACAAGGGCGTCGAGCCCGGCCAGTTCCAGCAGTTCCCGCTCTCCGTCGGCCAGCTGCCCGAGGACGCCGACCAGCTCGTCTTCAAGGCCCTCCAGACGTACAGCAACAAGGACGTCGTGCGCTGGATCGAGCCGACGAAGGAGGGCGCCCCGGAGCCGGAGAACCCGGCGCCGGTCCTCAAGCTCACCGCGGCCGAGGGCGACCACCACGGCGCCTCCGGCGCGGGCGCCGACGACAAGGGCGACGCCAAGACCACCGCGGCCGCGGAGACGTCCACCGGTGACACCACGGCGCGCGTCCTGGGCGCCGTCGGCATCGTCGTCGGCATCATCGGAATCGGCTTCGGCGTCTTCGCCGGCCGGCGCCGCAGCGCCTGACCACCGCAGGGCCGGCGCCCGACCGCGCCGGCCCGGCCCCCTCCCCCGGCACGCGGGCCGGACGACGGGACGCCCGTCCCGCCGAAAGGCCCCCGACCGGGACTTCCGCACACATGGGATATATCTGCAATGCGTAGAAGGACCCTGCTCGCATCCGCCCTCGCGACGGCCGCCGCCCTCAGCCTGACCGCCTGTGGCGGCGACGAGAGCAAGCCCACCGCCGTGGTCTCCGGAGGGACCGCGGCCAAGCCGATCGTCACCCTCGACAACCCGATGGAGAAGCCCGACCTGGTCCTCACGGACACCAGCGGCACCAAGTACGACCTGCTGGAGAAGACCAAGGGCCACCCGACGCTGATCTACTTCGGCTACACCAACTGCCCGGACGTCTGCCCGCTGACGATGGCCAACATCGCGGTCGCCGTGAAGCAGTTGCCGGCGGCCGAGCAGAAGGACCTGCGGGTCGTCTTCGTCACCTCCGACCCGGAGCGGGACACCCCGGCCGCCCTCAAGAAGTGGCTGGCCGGCATCAACAAGGACTTCGTCGGCCTGACCGGGAAGTTCGACACCATCCAGGCCGGTGCGCGCAGCGTCAACATCGGCATCGAGAAGCCGGTCAAGAAGAAGAACGGCGACGTGGTCTCGACCCATGGCGCGCAGGTCCTGCTGAGCTCCCCCAAGGACGACAAGATCCACTGGATGGGCATGCAGGAGGCCACCTCCGACAACTACACCACCGCACTTCCGAAGATCATCAAGGGACAGAACCCGTGAACCGCCGCACCACCCTCGCCGCCGCCCTCGCCCTCACCGCCGGACTCGCGCTCGCGGGCTGCAACGGGGACGCCGACGCCGCCCCACACCTCAAGGTCTCCGGCGCGTACATGCCGCAGCCGGTCACCCAGGACATGGCCGGCGCGTTCTTCACGATCAAGAACAGCGGCGGCGGCACCGACAAGCTCACCTCGGTCACCAGCAGCCTGTCCAAGGACATCTCGATCCACACGACGAACGGCTCCAAGATGGAGCAGGTCAACTCGCTGGCGATACCGGCGAACGGCGAGCTCCGGCTCGCCCGCGGCGGCAACCACCTGATGTTCATGGGCCTGAAGAACAAGCCGGTCGAGGGCGACAAGGTCACCATCGAGCTGCACTTCGCCACCGCCAAGCCGATCACGGTCGAGGTCCCGGTCAAGGCCGTCAACTACGAGCCGAAGAAGTAGCCGAGGACGCACAGGAACACACGGGGACATACGAGGGCATAGCGGGTATCCGGCGCGGCCGATGCCCGTCGGAGTGCCGACACCTACAGGAGTGAGGGGAGCGATCACATGGTCACCATCGGGCTTCGGCCCCGACGGTCCGCCGTGCTGCGCCTTCTGGTCGTCGTGGTGGCGCTGGCCGGCGCGCTGTTCGGCGCCGCCGCCCCGGCCTCGGCGCACGCCGCGCTGACCGGCAGCACGCCGACACAGGGCTCGGTGCTGGACCGGGCGCCCGAGCAGGTGTCGCTCTCCTTCTCCGAAGGCGTCGCGATGGGCGACGACTCCATCCGGGTCCTGGATCCCAAGGGCAAGCGGGTGGACCGCGGCAAGCTGCGCAACCTGTGCAGCGGCAGCACCGTCAAGTACGGCACGGGGCTGCCACCGGGGCTGCGCGACGGCACCTACACCGTCGCCTGGCAGGCGGTCTCCGCCGACAGCCACCCGGTCTCCGGCGCCTTCACCTTCTCGATCGGGGCGCCCTCCAAGACCGCCGCCCCGCTACCCCAACAGGAGGCCGGCGGCGGTCTGGTGGGCGTGCTGTACGGCATCGCCCGCTACCTGGCCTACGCCGGATTCGTGCTGCTGGCCGGCGGCTCCGCCTTCGTGGTGGCCTGCCGGCCGGCCGCGGCGCGCGTACGGTCCGTACAGCGGCTGGTCGTGCAGGGCTGGGCGGTGCTGACCGCCACCACCGTCGCGATGCTGCTGCTGCGCACCCCGTACACCGGGTCCGGCGAGCTGGCCGACGTCTTCGACCTCGGCGGGCTGCGGCAGGTCCTGATCACCAAGCCGGGGGCGGCGCTGGTCTCGCGACTGCTGCTGCTCGCCGCCGCCGCACTGTTCGTGGCCGTGCTCTTCGGCGCGTACGCGCGGGTGCAGCAGGCCGGTCACGGGGCGGGCGAGGGCGACGGCGAGGGCGAGGGATCCGACGCGCACGACGACGGGGGCGTCCATGAGGACGACCACGAGGGCGACCACGAGGGCGACGACGCGCACGACGACGGGGACGACGACGGGGACGACCGCACTCCGGTGGACCCCGACGAGCAGGCCCGGCGGCACAAGGACCTCACCCTGGGGCTCGGCATCGGCGGGCTGATCGTCGCCACCGGCCTCGCCGCGACCTGGGCGATGGCCGAACACGCCTCGACCGGGCTGCAACCGGCCGTCGCCATGCCGGTCGACGTGCTGCACCTGCTCGCGGTGGCCACGTGGCTGGGTGGGCTGGCGGCGTTGCTGGTGTCCCTGTACTGGGGGCCGCCGGTCGAGCGGACCGCGGTACGCCGGTTCTCGCGGCTCGCCTTCGGCTCGGTCGTGGTGCTGGTCGCCACCGGCGTCTATCAGTCCTGGCGGCAGGTCGGCAGCTGGCGCGCGCTGACCGACACCGCGTACGGACAGCTGCTGCTGCTCAAGGTGGGGCTGGTCGTGGTCCTGGTCGGCATCGCCTGGGTGTCGCGGCGGTGGACGAGGCGGCTGGGAGAGGCACCGGCACCGGAGAAGGAGATCGAGAGGGAGATCGAGAAGGAGGTCGAGAAGGAGGCCGAGAAGGAGGCCGAGAACGGGGAGGTTGAGAAGGAGGCCGAGAAGGCCACCGTGGGCGTCCCCGCCGCGGCTGCCGCCACCGACTCCCCGGACGCCCCGGACACCCCCCACGCCGACCGCCCCGACCCCACCCGCGCCGACCGCCCCGACCCCACCCGCGCCGCCCAACTTGCCCGTCAGCAGGCCGCGTTGCGCACCGCCCGCGTCAAGCGGCTGCGCGATGCGGACCCGGAGCGGCTGGGGCTGCGGCGGTCCGTCCTCGCCGAGGCATCGGTCGCGGTCGTCCTGTTGGTGGTGACCACGGTGCTGACCGCCACCGAGCCGGCCCGTACCGAAGAGGCGGTCAAGGCCGCCTCGGGCGGACAGTCCGTCGCGGCCAACCAGCCGCAGGTGCTGAGCATCCCGTTCGACACCGGTGGCCCGCACGGCAAGGGCACCGCCCGCCTCGACCTCGACCCCGGGCGCAGCGGCAACGCCAACGAGCTGCGGCTGCGGCTCTCCGACCCGTCCGGCAAGGCGATGGACGTGCCCGAGGTGAAGGTGTCCCTCACCCAGAAGGCCAAGAAGCTCGGGCCGCTCACGGTCGTCCCCCGGCACGTGAGCCGGGGACACTGGCGCGCGAGCGGCGTCCAACTGCCGGTGCCCGGACAGTGGCAGCTCTCGCTGCTGGTGCGGACCTCCGACATCGACCAGGTGACCGAGATCAAGAACGTGAAGATCGGCTGATGAGCAAGCGAACCGAGCAAGCCCCCGCCCCCCGGGCCGACGCTCCCACGGCGTCCGGCCCGCAGACCTCCATAGAGCTCTCCCGCCGCCGGCTGCTCGGCACCGTCGGCGCGGCGGGCGCGGCCGGGCTGGTCGTCGGCGGCGCCGGCGCCGCCATCGGCGTCTCCGCCACCGACGAGGGCGCCCCCAAGGCGCTGAGCACGGTCGGCGCGACCGAGGTGCCGTTCCGCCCGGCACCCGGCGGGCACCAGGCGGGGATCACCACTCCCCTTCAGGCGAACGGGCACCTCGTCGCCTTCGACCTGGTGCCGGGCGCGGACCGCAAGGCCGCCGCCACGCTGCTGCGGCGCTGGTCGCGGACCGCCGAGGAGCTGATGGCCGGGCGCGCCCCGGACGCCGACACCGGGGTCGCGCTCGACGCCGGCCCGTCCTCGTTGACCGTCACCTTCGGCCTCGGCCACAGCTTCTTCGACCGTACGGGCCTGGAGAAGCGGCGCCCCGTAGAGCTCGACCCGCTGCCCGACTTCTCCGCCGACGCGCTGGACCCCCGGCGCAGCAACGGCGACCTGTGGATCCAGATCGGCGCCGATGACGCGCTGGTGGCCTTCCACGCGCTGCGGGCGCTACAGAAGGACGCGGCCGGCAGCGCCCGGCTGCGCTGGCAGATGAACGGCTTCAACCGCACGCCGGGCGCCACCGCGCACCCGATGACGGCCCGCAACCTGATGGGCCAGGTCGACGGCACCAACAACCCCAAGCCGTCGGACGACGACTTCGACCAGCGGATCTTCGTGGGGCGGGACGCCGACCAGGCATGGATGCGGGGCGGCTCGTACGCCGTCGTACGGCGCATCCGGATGCTGCTCGACGACTGGGAGAAGCGTTCGCGGCACGAGCAGGAGCGGGTCATCGGGCGCCGCAAGGACGACGGTGCGCCGCTGACCGGAGGCTCCGAGACCACCCCGATGCGGCTGGACGCCACCGGCCCCGACGGGCTGCCGGTCATCCCGGCCAACGCGCACGCCCGGATCGCGGCGCCGGCGTCGAACCAGGGCGCGGCCCTGCTGCGCCGCCCGTTCTCCTACCACGACGGGTTCCGCGAGGACGGCGCCCCGGACGCCGGACTGCTCTTCGTCTGCTGGCAGGCCGACCCGCTGCGGGCCTTCACCCAGGTGCAGCGGAAGCTGGACCGCGGGGACGCGCTGTCGGCGTTCCTGCGGCACGAGGCGAGCGGGCTGTTCGCGGTCCCGCCGGCCGCGGAACCGGACGGCTACGTCGGTCAGCCGCTGCTGGAGGGGTAGACGTCCGGGGACGTAGACGTCCAGGGACGTAGACGTCCTGAGGCGTAGACGTCCTGGGGCCTGGCGGGGGTGGCGGCGCCTTATAGGGGCGTCGCGGGGCCCTAAGGGGGAGTCGAACGGATGCCGTAGGGGAAGGGAGGCCCCCCTGCGGGGCCACAACGGGGTCGGGGGTGGCGGTATTCCCGTGTGCCGGCCGTGTGCCGGGGCGGCTCGGTATCGTGGCAGGGCAGGGAGAAGATCGGCGGGGTGCCCCCGCAGTTACGCGAGGGAGTGCTCAACGATGTCGGCCAGCCGCTATACGTATCTCGGCCCCGCGGGCACGTTCACCGAGGCCGCGCTGCGCAGCCTGCCCGAGGCGGCGACCCGCGAGCTGGTGCCGATGGTGTCGGTGCCGGCCGCGCTGGATGCGGTGCGCGCCGGTGAGGCCGCGGCCGCCCTGGTGCCGATCGAGAACTCCGTCGAGGGCGGGGTGACCACCACCCTCGACGAACTCGCCGCCGGCGAGCCGCTGATGATCTACCGCGAGGTGCTGCTGCCGATCGCCTTCGCGCTGCTGGTGCGCCCCGGTACGTCGCTCGACGACGTCAAGACGGTGACCGGGCACCCGGTTGCCCAGCCGCAGGTGCGCAAGTGGCTGGCGGCCCAACTCCCGGAGGCCGTATGGGAGTCGGCGGCCTCGAACGCCGACGGCGCACGGCTGGTGCAGGAGGGCCGCTACGACGGTGCCTTCGCGGGCGAGTTCGCGGCGCCGACATACGGCCTGGCGCCGCTGGTCACCGACATCCACGACGCGCAGAACGCGGCCACCCGCTTCGTACTGGTGGGCCGCCCGGCCCGGCCCGCGGCGCCGACCGGTGCGGACAAGACCTCGGTGGTGCTGTGGCTGGCCGAAGACCACCCCGGTGCGCTGCTGGAACTGCTCCAGGAGTACGCGGTGCGCGGCGTCAGCATGATGCGGATCGAGTCCCGGCCGACCGGCGAGGGCATCGGCCGCTACTGCTTCTCGGTGGACTGCGAGGGGCACATCACCGACCGCCGGGTCAGCGAGGTGCTGATGGGCCTCAAGCGGATCTGCCGCGATGTGCGGTTCCTCGGCTCGTATCCGCGGGCGGACGAGACGACGCCGACGGTGCGCCGGCAGATGACCGACTCGGCGTTCACCGAGGCGTCGGACTGGCTGACGCGCTGCCTGGACGGGCGGGCCTGAGCCGCCACAGCGCTTCGGGGTCGGGCAACGACCTGCGGCTTTGGGGAGGGCTGTGGGTTGTCCACAAAGTTATCCACAGGCACGGTTCTCGACCTGTGGGTAAGTCGACATGGGAGTCGGACAGAGTCGACATATCGCCCTACTGACACCACATCGCTCCACACCCCTCCACAGCGCCCCACCGTGGACCCCGTCAGCACAATTCCCGTGATGAATCCTTTAGGGCGAGGCAATCCCACACGAAAGAGTGCGTGAACGGGGTTTGGACAGGGAATCCATAGTCGAGCATTTCAGGAGCGGAATGATCACCTCCGACTTCCACAGATCTCACACACAGCCTGTGGATAAGAATCCGAGAACCCCCTGAGCCTGTGGACAACTGAGAGATCCCCGGGGAAAACCGGGCCCCCAACTCCCGCCGTCCACATAGTGGATCACTCGCCGGGGGCGCCGCGAAAGCCTCATCTCGGGCATCGGGAAAGCCTCGCCGCGGACTTCGCGAATTCCCCCACACTTCCTCCGCGCCCCCACTCCCACCCCCCTCTCGCCCGCCGGCGCCTTAAGGGAATGAACCTCACAAAGCGGACAAAAGTCGCGCCGGGGAATATCGCGTCGAGGGGCGGGGTGCGGCCCCGGTAGCCTGGTGGATGTGATTGACCTTCGCCTGCTCCGTGAGGACCCCGACCGTGTGCGCGCGTCCCAGCGCGCCCGTGGAGAGGACGTCGCGCTCGTCGACGCACTCCTCTCCGCCGACGAGCGGCGCAGGTCGTCCAGCGTCCGCTTCGACGAGCTGCGTGCCGAGCAGAAGGCGCTCGGCAAGCTCATCCCCAAGGCCACCGGCGACGAGAAGGCCGAGCTGCTGAAGAAGGCCGGCGAGCTGGCCGCCGCCGTCAAGGCCGCCGACGCCGCCCAGGACGAGGCCAAGGAAGAGACCCAGCAGCTGCTGCTGAAGCTGGGCAACCTCGTCCACCCCGACGTACCGGTCGGCGGCGAGGAGGACTTCCGGATCCTGGAGACCCACGGCACGATCCGCGACTTCGCCGCCGAGGGCTTCACGCCCAAGGACCACCTGGAGATCGGCGAGCTGCTCGGCGCGATCGACGTCGAGCGCGGCGCCAAGGTGTCCGGCTCGCGCTTCTACTACCTGACGGGCGTCGGCGCGCTGCTGGAGCTCGCCCTCGTCAACGCCGCCATCGCCCAGGCCACCGCGGCCGGCTTCACGCCGATGCTGACCCCCGCGCTGGTCCGCCCGCGCGCCATGGAGGGCACCGGCTTCCTCGGCCAGGCCGCCGAGAACGTCTACCACCTGGAGAAGGACGACTACTACCTGGTCGGCACCTCCGAGGTCCCGCTCGCCGCGTACCACATGGACGAGATCGTCGACGCGGCCAAGCTGCCGCTGCGCTACGCCGGCTTCTCCCCGTGCTTCCGCCGCGAGGCCGGCACGTACGGCAAGGACACCCGGGGCATCTTCCGGGTCCACCAGTTCGACAAGGTGGAGATGTTCTCCTACGTCGCGCCGGACGACGCCGAGGCCGAGCACCAGCGACTGCTGGACTGGGAGAAGCAGTGGCTGACCTCCCTGGAGCTGCCGTTCCAGGTCATCGACGTCGCCACCGGTGACCTCGGTGCCTCGGCCTCCCGCAAGTTCGACTGCGAGGCGTGGATCCCCACCCAGGGCAAGTACCGCGAGCTGACCTCGGCGTCGAACTGCGACGAGTTCCAGGCGCGCCGGCTCTCGGTCCGGATGCGCGAGACCGTCGACGGCAAGCCGAAGGTCCAGCCGCTGGCGACGCTCAACGGCACGCTCTGCGCCGTCCCGCGGACCATCGTGGCGCTCTTCGAGAACCACCAGCAGGCGGACGGCTCGGTGCGCGTCCCCGAGGTGCTCCGCCCGTACCTGGGCGGCCGGGAGATCCTGGAGCCCGTCGCCAAGTGAGCCCGTCTGCTCCGGCGGCCGTCCCGCCGCTGCCGTACCGACTCATCGCGACGGATCTCGACGGCACGCTGCTGCGCGCGGACGAGTCCGTCTCCGAGCGCACGCGTCAGGCGCTCGCCGCGGCCACCGCGGCGGGCGCGGCGCACATCGTCGTCACCGGCCGGGGGGTGCCCTGGACCCGACACATCCTCGACGCCCTGGACTACCGGGGGCTCGCGGTGTGCGGCCAGGGCGGGCAGGTCTACCACGCCGGTGAGCACCGCCTGCTGACGTCGGTCACGCTCGACCGCCAGCTGGCCGGCCTCGCCCTGTCCAAGATCGAGGCGGAGGTCGGCCCGCTGTTCCTCGCGGCCAGCCGGGACGGCCTGGACGGCGAGGTGCTGGTCGGCCCCGGCTACCGCGTCCAGGAGGGCCCGCTGCCGAACATCATGATCGACGACCCCAGCCACCTGTGGGCGGCCCCGCTCAACAAGGTCTACCTCCAACACCCGAGGCTGGACGACGATGCGCTGGCGGCCGCCGCGCGCCAGGTCGCCGGCGATCTGGTGGGCGTGACGGTGGCCGGCGAGGGCATCGTCGAGCTGCTGCCGCTGGGCCTGACGAAGGCGACGGGGCTGTCGCTGGCCGCCCGCCGTCTGGGCATCACCGCCAAGGAGACCCTGGCCTTCGGCGATATGCCCAACGACATCCCGATGTTCGCCTGGGCCGCGCACGGCGTGGCCATGGCCAACGCCCACGACGAGCTGAAGGCCGTCGCGGACGAGATCACCGCCTCCTCCGAGGACGACGGGATCGCGCTCGTACTGGAACGGCTCTACGGCAGCTGACCGCCGTCCGCCCCGCGGTCCGGCTCCTGCTCCGGCCCGCGGTCCGGCCCCTGGTCCACCGCGTGGTCCGGCCCCTGGTCCGCCGCGCGGTCCGGAGGCCGGGCCTGCTCCGCGCCCGCGTCCTTGGCCCCCTCCCGGTCGTCCGCGGCGCTGAGCGCCGCCGCCGGAGTCAGCGGCCAGGCCGCGAAGCCCATGGTCAGCGCGATGGCATGGCCGAAGTCGGTGAAGGTCGCACCGGTCGTCAGCGGAATGCCGAAGAAGACCAGCAGCCCGACCAGATAGACGTAGCACCAGGGCGGCCGCAGGCGGTAGGTCAACAGCCCGGCGGCGGCCGCCAGCCCGTAGGAGACGCCGATGTCGACGACGTGCGTCATCGAACGCGGCAGCTGGTGGCCCTCGATGGCCAGCAGGACGAGCTCCTGGCTGGCCAGGGTGGCGGCGACATGCGCACCGCCGACGGTCAGCAGCCATCGCCAGGTCCCGATCCAGCGCTCGACGTTGGCGTGCACCAGCTCGAACATCACCACGTAGAGCAGGAACGACCCCGGCCGTTCGATCCAGAAGCCGCTGATCAGGAGCGAGGGCAGCGGATGCTCGTTCAGCTCGTGGATGTTGCTGCTGGTGCGGTGGACGAGGAACTGCTCCAGCCCCTCGGAGGCCGAGGCGATGACGAGGCTGGTGACGCCGATGATCAACAACCAGATGTGGGTGCCCGGCGTCGAGCGCACCCAGTTCCTCACCCAGCCCAGCGGGTTGCCGCCGGACCGCCACGGCCGGCCGTCCCGCGGTGGCTCCATCAGCGGCCGCAGTCGCGCGCTCACCGGCGCCTCCCCGGGGCACCGGGAGGCATGGCCGCGATCGGCCCCGGCCCCTTGATCTGGCGGATGCGGGGCGCGCTCTCCATCGTCCGGACGCCGGGCAGCGCCGCGACCCGGGTCGTCAGATAGGTGTAGAGCGCGCCGACGTCCCGGCACAGCACGGACGCGAAGAGGTTGTTCGCACCGGTGGTGGCTCCGGCGAAGGCGACCTCCGGGTGCGCGGCCAACGCCTCGCCGGTGGCGGCGAGTTCGGCGGGCGCGACGGACAGCCACAGCGCGACCATCGTGCCGTACCCGAAGTGCCGCAGGTCGTAGTCGACGTCGTAGTACAGGACGCCGGCCGCGCGCAGCTCGGCGAGCCGGCGGCGGACGGTGGTGGCCGACCAGCCGGTGACGGCGGCCAGTTCGGCCAGCGGCGCACGGCCGTCACGGGCCAGCACCTCGAAGAGCCGGCGGTCGGCGTCGCCGAGCGTCGCCGGGGCCGCCGAAGGGTCCCGTTCCGGGAGTGCGGGGCGCAGTAGGGCGGTCTCCTCGTCGGTCAGGGCACCGGACTTGCTGAGGATGCTCTGCGCACCGCCGTAGAACTCGTGCAGCAGGCAGTGCGCGGTGACGCCGACGACGCTGGGGGTGCGCGGCAGCTTCTGGAGCAGCAGTGCGTCGCTGTGCTCGCTGTTCGCCGCGCGGCAGACCGCGGCGATCTCGGTGCCGCCGGACATCAGGCTGACCCAGGAGGTGTCCGGGCGCCGCGCCAGCGCCTCGGCGACGGTCACCGCGGACTCCGGCGTGCACTGGACCCGTACGAACCATTCGACCTCGCCCAGCGCCCGCGCGTCGGCCAGCCCCAGTACCCTCAGCGCGCCGGTGGTACGCAGCCGGCGGTAGCGCCGGGCAACGGTCTGGTCGGAGACGTCGAGCACGGCCGCGATCCGGCTGAACGGCGCGCGGCCGTCGAGTTGCAGCGCCTGGGCGATCCGGCGGTCGAGGGCGTCGAAGCCGTCGCCGCTCGGGACGGTCTTCCCGTCGGTTTTCACCGTTAGAGGCTAGCGCGCGTCGGATTGCGCCGCCGGCACCGAACTGACTGGGACTCGGCCGCCCCCGGAACGGACCGTGTACCCGTCCCCCACACGGCGGCCGTCACCACGGCACCCGCCCTTTCGCACCGTGTGGCGGGCGCAGTGAGCGATCCGCACCACCACAACGGAGGACGACCCGTCATGCACAGCAACCAGAACGGGCGGGGCGCGCCCGCCGGACCGGGCAGGTGGTGGCCGCTGGTCGCGATCACCCTCGGCAACTTCCTGCTGCTGGTCGACGTGACCATCGTGAACAGCGCGCTGCCCCGGATAGCCGACGGCTTGGGCGCCTCCTTCACCGCGCTCCAGTGGGTGATGGACGTCTATGCGCTGGCGCTGGCCGCGCTGCTGATGGTCGCGGGTTCGGCGGCCGACCTCTTCGGGCGGCGCCGGCTGTACGTGGCCGGGCTGGCGCTGTTCGCGCTCGCCTCGCTGGCCTGCGGGCTCGCCCCGGACGCCGGCGTCCTGGTCGCGGCCCGGGCCGTCCAGGGCGCGGGCGCGGCGGCGATGTTCGCCACCAACACCCCGCTGTTGATGGCCGCTTACCAGGGCCGGGACCGTGGTGTGGCGTTCGGCGTCTGGGGCGGAACCAGCGGCGCCGCGGCGGCGATCGGCCCGGTGCTGGGCGGCCTGCTCACCGAGTACGTGGACTGGCGGGCGATCTTCCTGGTCAATCTGCCGCTGACCGCCGTGGCGGTGTGGATCACCCTGCGCCGGGTCCCCGAGTCGTACGGCGACCTCCCCCACGCCCGAACGAACTCGGTCGGGGGGAGCCCCCTGTCACGCATCGACTGGCCGGGCGCCGCGGCCTTCACGGTGTGCGCGGGCGCGCTGACGTACGGGCTGATGCGCGGCGGCGAGCGGGGCTGGACGGAGGCCGGGACGCTGGCCGCACTGGGGGGCGCGGTCCTGGCGCTCCTGGTGTTCGTCGTCGTCGAACGGCGGGTCCGCCGGCCCCTGCTCGACCTGGGGCTGCTCCGCCGCCCCTCGTTCGCGGCGCTGATGGCGGCGGCGCTGCTCTTGCAGGCCGCGGCGTTCCCGTACCTGACCTTCGTGGGTCTGTGGGTGCAGAACGTGCTGGGGCTGAGCCCCGTACAGGGCGGCCTCGCGGTGACGCCGATGGCGCTGACGTCCCTGCTGGTCGGTGCGCTGGGCGGCCGGAAGCTCCAGCAGCTGGCTCCCCAACTCCCCATCGGCGTCGGACTGTTGCTGGTCGGCGTCGGTGCCCTGCTGCCGTTCGCGCTGCTCGGCGAGGGCTCGGGCTGGGCGACGCTGGTCCCCGGGCTCACGGTGAGCGGGCTCGGCATCGGGACGGCGATGCCGGTGCTGGTCTCGGCTTCGCTGGGCGCGGCGCCCCCGCAGCGGGCCGGTATGGCGAGCGGCGCGGTGAACACCTTCCGCCAGCTCGGCTACGCCCTGGGCATCGCGGTCCTCGGCACGGTCTTCGCCGACGCCCTGCACGGCACACCGTCGGCCGCCTCGCGCCGGGCCGTCGGCGCAGCGTATGTGTCCGGGCTGACGGACATCATGCTGATCTCGGGGCTGGTGGCGCTGGCGGCGGGGGTGCTGGTGCTGGCCGTCGTACGGCGCGGTACGACGGGCCCGGGAGCCGGCTCCGCCCCCGCACCGACTCGATCGGGCGCCCCGGCCGGCGTGTAGCCGTGCGGCCCGTCCCGTGAGCGGGGGGGGGCGCGTAAGCCCTCGGGCACGCGCAGTGAACGCACCACGATCACCCCCACGGGTTCTTTTCCCCCACTCACGGGAGGGGCCGCGCCACAGGACGAAGTCCGCAGGAGCGGCACCGCACCCGATGCCGAAAACCTGGGGAGAACACCGGCCGCCAGGCCACGGCGGGAGAGCCAAAGCGTGGGAAGCCAGCCAAAGCGCAGCGAACGCGTCAAGTACTGTCCACAACCCGTCAATGACGCGTCAGCGACTGGCGGAGGGCCCCGTTCCCCGGGCATAGCGTCGGCAGAGCCGAGCCCCGGCACATGCGTCATCCACCGGTCCGGGGCCGCCGATGTCCTGTTCGAGGAGCAACGCCGTGTCCCACCACCTCTACGCGGAAGATCCCGAGCCTTCTGATCGTGTCCCGACCGGGCCCCTGTTCGTCCCCGTCCGGTCGGGCCCTGCGGGCTGTACGGCCCGCCTGTTCCGCACTCCGCTGGGCGGCCGTACCGCCGTCGGCTTCACCTCGGCCCAGCGGCTCACCGCGGCCCTCGGCGGTGGCCAGCCCTGGGTCAGGCTCTCCGAGCCCGCGCTCCGGGCGCTGGCCGAGCCGGTCGGGGCGACCGCGCTGACCGTCGACCCGCGGCTCGCCCCCGAGGTTTCCGCTGCGGCCCGTACGCCCCGTGTGCACCACTACCTTCGGGCCGTCTGAGGAAGGGCGACGACCATGAGCCACAGCACTCTGCCCCGGACCGCCCAGGAGGCCGCGACCCCGCCGCCGGCCACCGCCGTGGCGCCGCCGCCGCGGCCCGCCGGTGGGTCCGTCTGGCCGGCCTCCGCCGCACCCCTCCCGCACGGCGAGGTGGCCGTGGGCGGCGTCCCGCTCACCGAGCTGGCCGACCGCTTCGGCACCCCCGCCTACGTCCTGGACGAGGACGAGGTGCGCCGCCGCTGCCGCGCCTACCTGCGGGCCTTCCCCGACACCGACGTCTACTACGCGGCCAAGGCGTTCCTGTGCCGCGCGATGGTCCACTGGGTTCAGGAGGAGGGCCTCGGCCTGGACGTCTGCTCCGCCGGTGAGCTGGAGCTGGCCGTCACCACCGGATTCCCGCCCGAGCGGATGGTGCTGCACGGCAACGCCAAGAGCCCGGCGGACCTCCAGGCCGCGCTCCGGCTCGGCGTCGGGCGGATCGTCATCGACTCCACCTCGGAGATAGCGCGACTGGCCGCCGCGGTCCCGGCGGGCACTCGGCAGAAGGTGTTGATCAGGGTCGTGCCGGGGATCGCCGCCGGTGGCCATGCCAAGATCCGTACCGGGACCGACGACCAGAAGTTCGGGCTGTCCATCGCCGATGGTTCCGCGCAGCACGCCATCACCCGGGTGCTCAGCCAACCGCGCCTCGAACTGGTCGGCCTGCACTGCCACTTGGGCTCGCAGATCACCACCGTCAAGCCGTATCTGTCGGCGGTGCGGCGGCTGGTCGGCCTGCTGGCCCGGATCCGCGAGCAGCACGGCGTCACACTGCCGGAACTGGATCTCGGCGGCGGTCACGGCGTCGCCTACCGCCCCGGCGAGTCCGCGCTCGACGTCGCCGCCCTCGGCGGCAAGATCCGCGCGGAGCTCGCGGGCAGCTGTGCGGCGGCCGGTCTGCCGGTGCCGCGGCTCGCGGTCGAACCGGGCCGCGCCATCGCCGGCCCGGCCGGGGTCGTCCTCTACCGGGTGCTGGCCGTCAAACGGACCGGAGCGCACATGTTCGTGGCCGTGGACGGCGGGATGAGCGACAACCCGCGGCCGGCGCTGTACGGGGTGCGCTACGCGCCGCGGCTGGTCGGCCGGCTGTCGGTCGCCGCGCCGGAGCCGGTCACCGTCGTCGGGCGGCACTGCGAGGCCGGCGACGTGCTCGCCACCGACGTGCAGCTCCCCGGCGACATCCGTCCCGGTGACCTGTTGGCCGTGCCGGTCGCGGGCGCGTACCACCTCTCCATGGCGTCCGGTTACAACCTCGTCGGCCGGCCGCCGGTGGTCGCGGTCACCGGCGGCCACGCCCGGCTGCTGGTGCGCCGGGAGTCCCTGGCGGACATTCAGGAGCGGGACATCGGGCTGTAACCGCCGTACGGACGCACCGGCGGGCCCGCCGGTGCGTCCCACGGGACGAACTCCCACGGGGCGAACTGCCACGGGTCGAACTCCCACGGAGCGAACGGCGGGCCCGCGGCAGATCGTGGACGTCGTGGCACCGGGAACATCCCCGGTGCGGAGATCGACCATCGGCGGGCATCGACCATCGGCGCCGTGACCAGGAACGGCCCCGGTGCGGATGTGGACGCCGTGACGAGGGGGTGAACGATCTCCGTCGTCGGCAACGATCCGGGGGTGGCCGCCCCTCGGCCACCGGGTCGTGGCCTACCGTGCCCCCATGAGCGATGTTCAGCGCACCGTTCGCCGGCCAGGACCGCGGCTCACCCCCGGCCGGCTCGTTCTCGTTGCCGTGCTGGCCGCCCTCGTCGTCCTCGCCGTGCTGGTCCTGCCGCGGCTGCTGCGCGGGCCGGAGCGGGCGAAGCTGACCCTCCCGGAAGGGCAGCGGGCCGCCCAGGTCTACGCCGCCACGGACCGGGCCCTGCACCTGCCCGCCGGCTCCACCGCGAAGGCCGCCAAGGCCGCGCACCTTCCGCTGCCGGCCGAGGCCAAGGGCAATCCGGAGGGCTACCTCTTCCCGGCGACGTATCCGATCGACCCGGACGCCACCCCGGCCTCGCTGCTCTCGTACATGGTCAAGACCGCCGACCAGCGGCTCGCCGACGACCGCATCACCTCCTACCGGACGGTGGTGATCGCCAGCATCGTGCAGGCCGAGGCGGACCGGCCGGCCGATATGGGCAAGGTCGCGCGGGTCGTCGAGAACCGGCTGGCCCGGCACATGCCGTTGCAGATGGACTCGACGATCAACTACGCGCTGGGCCGCAGCACCCTGAACACCAGCCACGCCGACACCCGTACCAAGAGCCCGTACAACACCTACAGGTACCAGGGCCTGCCGCCCACCCCGATCGACAACCCGGGGGCGGACGCGCTGAAGGCGGCAGGGGCGCCGCCCGCCGGCGACTGGCTCTACTTCGTCACCGTCAAGCCGGGCGACACCCGCTTCACCGCCGACTACCGGGAACACCTGCGGAACGTGCAGGAGTTCAACGACCGGCAGAAGGGCGGCGGGGCGGGAGCCTAGGGCGGACGGTCCTGGGGCCCGTCCCCCCGGGCGTGCCGCCCCTGCCGCGATGTGTGCTGCTACTCCTCGCCGGCGAGGGTGAGGGCCTTGAGGCGCCGGCTGGCGTACCAGGTCGCGCCGACCGTGAGGGCGACCAACAGGCAGATGGCGAGCGGCATGTGGACTTCGGAGGTGATCGCGCCGTCCGCGGCGGCCCGCTGGCCGAGGGCGAGCGCCCACTGCTGGATGCTGAGGGTGCGCGCACCGGGGATGAGGTTCCCGACGAGCGCCTCCCAGACCAGGGCGTAGACCAGACCGAAGACCACGGCGTGCCGGGTGATCGTGCCGAAGAGCAGGAAGAGCGCGCTGTAGGCGACCGAGGCGACCGCCGCCGCGACGGCGTAGCCCACCGCGATCTGCTGGCTGTTGCCGTTGAGGAGGTAGCCGGCGAGCAGGACGGGGACGGCCGAGAAGGCGACCGTGACGCCTATCGCCACCACCAGCTTGGTGAGGATGATCGTCGGCCGGGAGACCGGCTTGGCCAGCAGGTAGACCACCGAGCCGTCGTCGATCTCCGGTCCGATCGCGCCCGTACCGGCGATGACGCCGATCAGCGGGACCATCGTGCCGAGCGCGAAGCCGCCCAGGATGCCGCCGGCGGTGGAGTCGTCGGCGCCGGCCAGCGCACGGACGGCCACCGCGAGGACCACCAGGAGGGCCGGCAGCACGAAGAGGATCAGGGCCCGCCGCCGGCCGAGCAGGGCGCGGTAGGTGAGCCGGGCGACGGTCGGGTGGAACAGGGCGGCCTTGGGGGCGGCGGAGGACGCCGGCGGGGCCGTCGGAGTGGTCGTGGACATGCGTCAGGGCTCCTTTCAGGCCTCAGGCCGCGACGAGGTAGGAGAAGACGGATTCCAGCGATTCATCGGAGGGCGAGACCGTCAGCAGGCGGATGCCGTGGTCGCGGGCGACTCGCGGCAGGAGTTCGGTGAAGCGGCCGAAGTCGACCGCCTGGATGCGCAGCGCGCCCTCGACCAGGTCGACCTCGATGCCGGACGTCGAGGGGTCGGCGATCAGCGCACCGGCCAACGCCCGGTCGTTGTCGGACCGGACGAGGTAGCGGTGCGGGCGGTCGGTCATCAGCCGGCGGATCTTGCGGAAGTCGCCGGACGCGGCGTGCCGGCCGGCGACCACCACCTCGATGTGCGAGGCGAGTTGCTCGACCTCCTCAAGGATGTGCGAGGAGAACAGGACCGTGCGGCCCTGGTCGCCCATCTGCCGCAGCAGCTCCATCAGTTGCATCCGCTGGCGCGGGTCCATGCCGTTGAAGGGCTCGTCGAGCAGCAGCACGGACGGGTCGTGGACCAGTGCGGAGGCCATCTTCACCCGCTGCCGCATGCCCTTGCTGTACGTCGAGATCTTGCGGTCCTGGGCGTACGCCATCTCGACGGTGGCCAGCGCCCGGGCCGCCTCCTTCCGGCCGAGGCCGTGCAACTCGGCGTTGGCCACCACGAATTCGCGCCCGGTGAGGAAGTCGTACATCGCTTCGCGCTCGGGGACGATGCCGATGTGACGGTAGATGCCGGCGTTGCGCCAGATCGTCGTCGCGTCGAGGGTGACCGATCCGTTGGAGGGGGCGAGGAAGCCGCCCATCATGTTGATCAGGGTGGACTTGCCGGCGCCGTTGGGGCCGAGCAGCCCCGTGACGCCGGGGCCGATGGTCATCGTGATGTCGTTGACGGCGACGACGTTGCCGAACCAGCGGGAGACGTGGTCGAGCGAGACAGTACTCATGGGCGCGGCCCATTCCTTCGAAGGGTGGTGGCGGGCGACGGCGACAAGAAGAGGCGGCGCGAAGCGGTTCCTGCCGGGGTGGTGGCGGGCGACGGCGACAAGAAGGGGCA
>NZ_JBEZIX010000002.1:0-211575 GCF_040651315.1 Streptomyces sp. NPDC048506 | reverse complement strand
CAGCGCGCAGCGGTTCCTGCCGGGGTGGTGGCGGGCGACGGCGACAAGAAGGGGCAGCGCGCAGCGGTTCCTGCCGGGGTGGTGGCGGGCGACGGCGACAAGAAGGGGCAGCGCGCAGCGGTTCCTGCCGGGGTGGTGGCGGGCGACGGGCGGGCGCTCACAGTCCGGCCTTCCGGTACCGCCGCATCAGCAGGGCGTAGCTGCCCGCGATGACCGTCAGCGTGACGAGGAGGTAGACGAATCCGGCACCGGTCGACGGCACCAGGCCGTTCGGGAAGGAGCTGGTGCCGCCGAGGAAGGTCGACTGGACCCCGTCGATGAGCGTGATGGGGGAGAACAACCCCAGCCAGCCGACGGCGGATTCGCTGCCCTGGACGAAGGCGATCCCCTGGACCGCGCTCACCGCGCCGTAGGGAATGGTCAGTACGGCGATCACCGCGGCGACGCCGAAGCCGCGGCGCGGGGTGAGGGCGGAGATGACCAGGCCCACCCCGGCGAACAGCAGCGACAGCAACACCACGGAGACCAGGCCCTGCGCCAGGCCCTTGGTCTGGTCGAGGAAGTCCAGCTTCGCCAGCAGCGCCCCGACGTAGAGGATCAGCAGCGGGGTCGCGGTCAGGATGAACAGGGCGCTGGCCATGGCCGCGAACTTCGCCGCCACGTAGTCACCGCGCTCGATGGGGCGGGAGAAGTAGAGCGGTATGGACTTGAAGCGCAGGTCCCGGGAGACCGACTGCGGCGCCTGCGCGGCCAGATAGAGGCCGATGACGGCCTGGAGGAAGATCGCGTAGCGGGTGTAGCCGACCGGGAGGCTGCCGGCCTTGGTGAACACCGTCACCGCGACCATGATCGCGGCGGGCAGGCACATCACCGCGAAGAGCAGCATCGGCAGCACCTTGCTCTTGGCCGAGCGACCCAGGCCGTAGGCGCCGCGCAGGCTCTGCGAGAACAGCGACCGGCGGGCGTAGCCGCGGCCCAGGCGGGGGCCGTCGTAGTGGCGGTAGCCGATGTTGTGGATGTACGCCCCGGCTTGGGCGCCGCGTGGCGCGGCCGCTACGGAGGTCGTGGGTTCAGACGGCATCGTGGGCGCCTCCGTCCTGGGTGGCGTACGCGGCGCCGGGGGCGCCTGTGGTGGCGGGGGTGACGGGCGTGGTGTGCGTCTCGTCCTCGTCGTGGAAGACCTCGGCGATCCGGTGACGACGCTGTTCCATCCGGACCAGCCCGAGCCCGAGCCCGGCGACGGTGTCCCGCACCAGGTCGTACGTCTCCTCACCGGCCGCCTCGACGAAGAGCAGATGGCCGGGCGAGGCGAGACCCTCGGAGCCGGCGGTGCCGGTGCTCACCGCGACACCGGCACCGGTCAGGGCCCTGCGGAGCGCTTCGGCGCCGTCCGGGTGTGCGTCGGTGTCCGTGACCTCTACCGCCAACGAGGTCGTGACCTGCGTGAACTCATCCGTGGAGGAGGAGCGCAGCAGCTTGCCGCCGTCGATGACGACGACGTGGTCGCAGGTGCGTTCCAGCTCTCCGAGGAGGTGGGAGGTGACCAGGACCGAGATGCCGAAGTCGGTGTGCACGCGCCGGATGAGGCCGAGCATCTCGTCCCGGCCGGCCGGGTCGAGGCCGTTGGTGGGCTCGTCGAGGAAGACCAGCTGCGGGTCGTGGACCAGCGCCTGGGCGAGCTTCACCCGCTGCTTCATCCCCGTCGAGTAGCCGCCGATCGGGCGGTAGCGCTCCTCGTAGAGGCCGACGTGGCGCAGGGTGTCGGCGGTGCGCTCGCGGGCGGCGGTCGGCGGCAGGCCGGACATCCGGGCCATGTGCACGACGAATTCGGTGGCCGAGACGTCGGGCGGCAGGCAGTCGTGCTCGGGCATGTAGCCGACCCGTTCACGGATGGTGCCGCCGTCCTTCGTCACGTCCAGGCCGAGGACGTGCGCGGTCCCCTCGGTGGCCGGGGCCAGTCCGAGCAGGATCTTGATCAGAGTGGACTTGCCGGCGCCGTTCGCACCCACCAGGCCCGTTACGCCGGGGGCGATGTCAACGGAGAGCCGGTCCAAGGCGGTCACCCGCGGGAACCGCTTGCTCAGGCTTTCGGTCACGATCACAGTCACGTCATCGACGGTAGTGGCGCCCGCCACACCGGTCGTCAGACCAGACGATGGGATGTGCCTCCCCCTGCGGTATTACGGCCCGTAGGGGTTCTCCTGCTTCGAGCTGCCCCGGCATCAGGGTCGGGCGGCCGACGTGCACACCCTTGGCGGCGTGCACCCCTTGGCGGCCTGCACACCCTCGGCTGCGTGCACACCCCTTGACGTAGCCGCCGGTCATTGTCACATTCATCAGTGTCAAGTTACGGGCACGTACCGCGATGAACTGCTCACGGACGGACGGTTGGCGATGGCCTCAGTCACCTCAGCGACCTCAGCAGCAGCCGGAGCACTCAGTGCCGAGCTAAGGGGGTTCAGGGAGGTCCAGCGGCTCGCCTACGCCTGCGCGGAGGCGGTGGCCGCCCAGCTCAAGCCCGGGATCACCGAGCGCGCGGCGGCGCGGATGCAGCGCGAGTGGCTGCGCGAGCGCGGCGTGCGGGACTGGTTCCACCTGCCGTTCGCCTGGTTCGGCGACCGCACCGCCTTCGTCGACTTCCGCATACCGCTCCAGTTCTTCCCCACCGACCGCGAGCTGGAACCGGGGATGTCCTTCATCCTCGACATGGCGCCGGTCCACAACGGGTTCACCGCCGATATCGGCTACTCCGGCTGCCTGGGCCTCAACCCCGTGCACGACCGACTGCTCACCGACCTCGAAGCGCACCGCGAGCTGATCCTGCGCGAGGTGCGCGAGCGGCGCCCGCTGCGGGAGATCTACGAGGACGTCGACCGGCTGATGGTGCGGCAGGGGTACGCCAACCGCCACCGCGCCTACCCCTTCGGCGTCATCGCGCACAAGGTCGACCGGGTCCGGCAGCGCCGCTGGTCCCCGACCCTCTTCGGGTTCGGCACCCAGGCCCTCAAGGGCCTCGCCTCCGATGTGCTGCACGGCCATCGCGAGGGCTGGTCCCCGCTGTGGAGCCCGTACACCTTCTCCGACCATCCGCCGCAGCCGGGGCTGTGGGCGGTCGAGCCGCACCTCGGATTCCGGGGCACCGGCGCCAAGTTCGAGGAGATCCTCGTCGTCACGGACTCCAAGGACCCGCAGGAGAGCGCCTTTTGGCTGGACGACGATCTGCCGCACGTGCGGCGCTGGCAGGAGGAGAAGGCCGCATGAACACGGGACGCGGACGGGACGGCGGACGGGACGAGGGCCGGGAGCAGGGCGTGCGCAGGGGCGAGGAGCAGGGCGTGGGCAAGGGCGGGGAGCAGGGCGTGGGCAAGGCCGGAGACCGAAGCGCGAGCGGGGCCCGCGTTCCGGACCGGGGGCAGGGTCGAGGTCAGGGTCGAGGTCAGGGGCGGAGTCAGGGCCGGGGTCAGGGCTCCGGGCTGGGTACGGGCCTGGTGGGGGCGACGGAGCGCTGGGTGCGCACCGGTGGCGTCGAGCTGTGCGTCGCGGAACTCGGTGACCCGACCCGCCCCACCGTGATGCTGGTGCACGGCTACCCGGACAGCAAGGAGGTGTGGTCCGAGGTCGCCCGCGGTCTGGCCGAACGCTTCCACGTCGTGCTCTACGACGTCCGTGGCTGCGGCCGCTCCACCGCCCCGCAGCCGCTGCGCGGCGGCTTCACCCTGGAGAAGCTGACGGACGACTTCCTGGCCGTCGCCGATGCCGTCAGCCCCGACCGCCCGGTGCACCTCGTGGGCCACGACTGGGGCTCGGTGCAGTCCTGGGAGTTCGCCACCGTGCCGCGGACGGAAGGCCGGATCGCCTCCTTCACCTCCATGTCCGGCCCGTCCCTGGACCACTTCGGCCACTGGATCAAGCAGCGGATGGTGCGCCCCACCCCGCGGCGCGCCGCCCAACTCCTGGGCCAGAGCGCCAAGTCCTGGTACGTCTACCTGCTGCACACCCCCGCACTGCCCGAGCTGGCGTGGAAGGGCCCGCTCGGCAAGCGGTGGCCGAAGATCCTGCAACGGGTGGAGCAGGTGCCGGCCGGCGACTACCCGACCGCCTCGCTGCCGACCGACGCCGCCCACGGCGCCTGGCTCTACCGCGACAACGTGCTCCCTCGACTCCGCCGCCCCCGCACCGACGCCTATGCGCACTGCCCGGTCCAGCTCATCACGCCCACCGGTGACGCCTTCCTCTCCCAGCGGCTCTACGACGACCTGGAGCAGTGGGCACCCCAGCTGGTCCGCCGCACCCTCCCGGCCAAGCACTGGGTGCCCCGCACCCGCCCCGACCAACTCATCTCCTGGATCACCGAGTTCGTCACCGCCAAGGAGGAGGGGGACCCGGCCAGGCGGGTCGCGGCGTCCGGTCAGTACGCCGACCGGTTCGGCGGACAACTGGTGCTGGTCACCGGGGCTGCCAGCGGCATCGGCCGGGCGACGGCATTCGCCTTCGCCGAGGCCGGTGCGCGGATCATCGCCGTCGACCGGGACGTCGAGGGCGCGGCACGGACCGCCGACATGTCCCGGCTGATCGGTGCACCGCAGGCCTGGGCGGAGGCCGTGGACGTCACGGACGAGGCGGCGATGGAGAAGCTCGCCGACAAGGTCGACGCCGAGTACGGCACCGTCGACGTACTGGTGAACAACGCGGGCATCGGCCTGTCCGGCTCCTTCCTGGAGACCAGCACCGAGGACTGGAAGAAGGTCCTGGACGTCAATCTGTGGGGCGTCATCCACGGCTGCCGGATCTTCGGCCGGCGGATGGCGGACCGCGGACAGGGCGGCCACATCGTCAACACCGCCTCGGCCGCCGCCTTTCAGCCGTCGAAGATGCTGCCCGCCTACAGCACCTCCAAGGCGGCGGTCCTGATGCTCAGCGAGTGCTTGCGAGCCGAGCTGGCCGGCCGGGGCATCGGCGTCTCGGCCATCTGTCCCGGGCTGGTCAACACCAACATCACCGCCACCGCCCGTTTCACCGGTGTCTCGGCCGAGGAGGAGAAGCGCCGCCAGGCCAAGGCCGCGCGGATGTACGGGCTGCGCAACTACCCGCCGGAGAAGGTCGCCGACGCCGTCCTGCGTGCGGTGGTGCGCAACCAGGCGGTGGTCCCGGTCACACCCGAGGCCCGTGGCGCGCATCTGCTGTCCCGCTTCGCCCCGCGCGCCCTGCGTGCCCTCGCCCGCATCGAACCGAAGCTGTAGCCGCAAGCCCAGGGGCCTGGCCTCGGGCCACGGGCCTTGGCATTGGCCCTGGCCCTGGGAGGCCCAGCCGTTTGGGCCTCCCTCCGAAACCAGGACAACTGCGCACGTCAGGAGCCGCGCATGAGTACCTCACACCCCCAGGAGCAGCAACCCTCGGACGAGAAGGGGCAGTACGAGAGCGGGCAGCACTACCCGATCGCGCCGCGCCGGGTCTCGTTCGACTGGCGTGAGACACCGCTGCTCTGGATACCCGAAGAGCCCACCGCCACTCACGTCATCAACGTCCTGCACCTGCTGCTGCCGGCCGGCGAACGCTGGTTCGTCAAGGTATTCAAGGAGGCCCTCCCGCTCGTCCGGGACGAACAGCTCCGCAAGGACGTGAAGGGCTTCATGGGCCAGGAGGCCACCCACAGCGTCCAGCACGCCTCTGTGCTCGACCACTTGGCCCACCAAGGGCCTGGACACCAGTCGCTACACCCGGCACGTCGACTTCCTCTTCGAGTACCTGCTGGGCGAGAAGCCGCCCATGGGGTTCCCGGTCCCCCAGCGGGAGTGGCTGCGCTTCCGGCTCTCCCTGATCGCCGCCATCGAGCAGCACACCAGCGGCGAGGACCCCGCCCGCTATGCCCGCCGGCTCCTGGGCATGGCCGTAACAGCCCCCGTCCTGACCTATCTCTGGGTCTGCGGCGCGATCTACCTCCTGCGCCACGACCCGCAGCTCGCCGCCCCGTCCCGCTACTCGTTGCGCGAGCACAACCGCGCCGTCCGCAAGGGGCTGCTGCCCTCCTGGCGCGAGCTGGGAGCGGCGATACCGCGCTATCTGCGGCGGTCGTACCATCCCTCGCAGGAAGGGTCGCTGCGCACGGCCGTCGCCTATCTGGCGTCCTCCCCGGCCGCGCGGGCCGCGGCGGGTGCGGTGGGCCGCGCGGCCGTCTCGTAGCACGGCGGCCATCTCGTGAGGAGCACCACAGTGACCGAGCAGCCGCCGACCGCCGAACACCGCACGGCCGCACACCACGCCCTCGAATACCGCATCGAGGACCTGGCCCACCTCAGCGGCGCCACGGTCCGTACGATCCGCGCCTACCAGGACCGCGGGCTGCTCCCCCGCCCGGAGCGCCGCGGCCGGTCCAACGTCTACGGTGACGCCCATCTGGCCCGGCTGCGCCAGATCGCCGATCTGCTCGACCGCGGTTACACCCTGGTCAGCATCAAGGAACTCCTGGAGGCCTGGGACGCCGGCCGCGACCTCGGCGGGGTCCTCGGCCTGGTCGCCGAGATCGACGGGCCCTGGAGCGACGAGCAGGCGTCCCGGATCAGCCGCGCCGAACTGGACGCCGCCTTCGGTGGCACCTCCGACGAGGCGGCGGTCGCCGAGGCCATCGAGCTGGGCGTCCTGGAACGCGTCGCCGGCCGGGACGACGAGTTCCTCGTGCCCAGCCCGCAGGAGCTCGCCGTCGCCGTCGAGCTCCACTCCGCCGGCGTCCCGCTGTTGGCGATCTCCAGCCATCTGCGGGAGCTGCGCGGCCAGGTGGAGCACATCGCCGCCCGTTTCCTGGACTTCACCACCGAGTACGTCTTCCAGCCGTTCCTGGACCACCCGCCCAGCGAGGTCGAGGCAGCGGAGGCCGCCGCGCTCGTCCGCCGGCTGCGTCCGCTGGCCCAGCAGACCGTCGACGCGGAACTGGCACGCGCCATGCGCACCTTGGCCACCCGCTACCTCCGGCACCACCTCAGCGAGGCCCTCCCGGTAGAGGAGCGGAGGGCCTCCGCCGGGGCAGGTGTCCAGGCCGACGAGGTGGGCCGCGTCCCCCGGCCGCAGACCGCCGCCGGCCCCCCGGCCGTGCCGGTCCTCCCGACCGCCGCCGAGACGATCGCGGCCCCTCGTACCGCGACCGGCTCGGCGACTGGCCCCTCGGCAGCGGTGGTGCTCCCGACCGAGGCGGTACGGGCCGTGCAGGCCCTGGTGGGCGCCGAGAACACGGCGGCGTTCATCACCGCCGCCGCCCAGCGGGAGGTGCAGGCCCGCACGATGGACGCTCTGGCATCGCGCGGGCCCGGCGCCGACGGCTCGGCGCCCGACGCCCCGGGGGCTTAGTTGGCCGACGGCTCCGATACCCCCGGAGGCACTCCTAGGTTGATCAACTCGTCGGGTCCGGAAGCCAGTTGCCGTGGAAGCCGTATGGCACGCGCTGCGGAAGACGGACCGTGGCGACCGGGTCGGCGGATATGTCCTCGGCGTCGAGGACGACCAGATCGCTGGTGTCGGTGGTGGCGTTGTAGACGTAGGTGATCAGCCAGCCCGGCCCGCCGGGACGGTCGTCCGCCGGGGCGAACACCGCCTCCCCGGGAGTGCGCCCCGGACCGAAGTCGTGCCGGACCACGGCTCCGGTCTGAAGGTCGTAGCGGAGCAGGGCGCCGGGTATGTGGCCGGTCCCGGGGAGTTCGCCGGCCATGCCGTGGCCGTAGCGGGCCGGAAGGCCGGTGAGGCGGTCGTCCACCCGCGGGAACTCACAGAGCTGGTCGTCGAGTTGCTCTTCGACGACCGTGCCGGAGGCGAGATCGATCGTCCAGCGCCAGAGGCAGGGCGGGGTCGTGCCGCCGAAGTCGGCGTAGCGGGAGACGTGCAGGACGATGCGCTGGTCGCCGTCGTCATAGGCGTTGAGCGCATGGAAGACGTAGCAGGGGTCTATGGGCAACCAGCGGACCTCGCCGTAGGGGTCGTCGCGGCGCAGGACGCCCAGTCGGGCGCCGTACTCCCGATCCCAGCGGTACGGCATACCGGGGTGGCTGCGGTCGAAGACGAGCGGGAGGTCCATGAAGACGACATGACCTGCGGTCAGATGGAAGTCGTGCATCATCGTGTGCGCCGGGACGTCGATGGGGCGGCTGATCACCAACTCCCCCGCAGCGTCCGCGCGGTGATAGGTGAGGTACGGCGGGGTGTCGCCGCCGTAGCCGAAGAAGTGCAGCTCACCGGTCGTGGGACAGGTCTTGGGGTGGGCGGTCATGGCCGTGGTCAGCCGGCCGCCGAAGTCATGGGCTCCGATGGTCTCCAGCTCATGGCCGGGACGGCAGTCGATCTCGTACGGGAACGACGACTCGACCAGTGCGAGGGTGCGCCCGGCGTGCCGGACGATATGGGTGTTGGCCACGCCCGCGGCGAGATTGACGCGACCCTGCGCATCCCGGACCGGCACACCGTCGGTGAAGGTGGCGGTACGGACCCAGCGGTTGCGGTAGGAGACCGCCTTGCCGCCCTCCAGACGCAGGCCGTGCACCATGCCGTCCCCGAAGAACCAGTGCGGAGTGGCGGCGTCCCGCGGGTTGGGGCCGTTGCGCAGGAACCAGCCGGTGAGCTCCGGCGGGATCGTGCCCGTGACCGGGAGGTCGTAGGCGGTGAGCTCGTCCTTGACCGGTGCGAAGTTGCCGGCCATGTGCGGTACGGGCGCGGTGGATTCGGTGGCGGTGCTCGGGGATGTGGTGCTCATGAGGTCAGGCCTCCTGGATGTCGGCCCGCGCACCGGACTGCTCCATGAAGCGGGCCCTGGCCCGCTCCGGGTAGGAGGAGGTGAAGCGGACGGGAAGAACGAAGCCGGCGATCTGGATGAGGATCGAGTAGGTCACACTCAGCGCATAGGCCGAGACGACCGCCTGCGCTATCGCGGTGAGGGTGAAGGACAGCGCCCAGGCCGCCGTGAGCACCACGTTGATGCGACGGAAGAGGGGGGTGTTCCAGACCTCCGGCGGGGCCATCCGCCGGGCGATGCCCATCGTGAAGGGCCGCTGCACGGCGATCGACACCCAGGCGATCAGCGCCAGCCAGCCCATCGAAAGGGCGCTGCCGTACAGCTTGAGGCCGCTGTCGGGGCGGGCGAAGGCCAGCGCGCTCATGGCCGCAAAGAACACGATCGTGCCGTACTCCAGCAGGCGGTAGTCGACCGAGAGGCCCGCTGCGCGGTCGGAGACGAGCAGCCCGATGGACACCACCAGCGCGGCGAGCGCACCCCACTGCCAACCGACCGACGAGACCCCCGCGAAGACCAGCCACGGAACGAAACTCCGCAGGTAGTTCATGAATCCCCCTCATCGCCAGCGGCCGCGCTTCTCGCACCCGCACATTCCAAGTTCGACATGTCGAATGTAGAAGCTCCACTCCTGACATGTCAATAGTGGAAGGTGAAGGTAGGGTGTGACCATGAGCCTGAGACACGCTGTACTGGGCCTGCTGGCCGAATCTCCGGCCAGTGGCTACGACTTGATGAAGCTGTTCAATGCGACGCTCACGAACGTGTGGCCGGCTACCCAGAGCCAGGTGTACGGCGAGCTCAACAAGCTCACGACCGCCGGCCTGGTCGAGGTCGCCGCCCACGGCCCCCGCGGCCGCAAGGAGTACGCGATCACCGAGGACGGGCTGACCGAGCTGCGCCACTGGCTCACCGAGGTCACCCCGAGCGGCCCCGCCCGCCATGACGGCCTGTTGCGCGTCTTCTTCCTCGGCGTCATCACCCCGCTCGAAGCGCAGACGTACCTGCTCCAGCAGGCCGAGGGCGCCGCCCGGGCCCGCGCCTCGTACGAGCACATCGAGCAGACCGCCCACTGGGACGAGGAGATGATTTCGGTCTACGGGCGGATCGCACTGGAGTACGGCCTGCGGATGTCGGCGGCCCACGAGGAGTGGGCCCGCTGGGCGGCCGAGGAGGTGACCAGCGCGAAGGCGCAGAAGGCGGGCGAGCTCGCACGGCGACAGCACACCGGACGCGGCGCGGGGGACGACCAGGAAAAGGGTGACCACGAGGAGAACGACCACGTAGAGGGAGGCCGCGGAGCGGGAGACCGCGAAGTGGAGCACCGCGAAGAGGCCGACCGCGCGGCGGAAGCGGAGAAGAAGGCGGAAGCCGGGGAGAAGAGGAGCGGCGACGGAGAGTGACGCCCCCGGCGACCGCACCGGTCGGGGCGGACCCCCGCGCGGCGCACACCGGCCCGCCCCGGCCGTGAATTCAGGTGCCTCCGCGCACCTCCACGCGGCACCCTGGAGGCATGGACGACCCGCGCTCCGTGCGCATCTCGAAGTATCTGGCGAAGCATTTGCGCCATTCCCCGGAGCGAATCGGCCTCTCGCTCGACGCCCAGGGCTGGGTGCCCGTCGAAGAGCTCCTCGCGGCCGCCGCGCGCCATGGCTTCCGGTTCTCCCGGGCGGAGCTGGCGGCGGTGGTCGCCGACAACGACAAGCAGCGCTACGCCATCGAGGGCGGCCGGATCCGCGCCAACCAGGGCCACTCCGTGCAGGTGGACCTCGACCTGCCACCGTCCGTACCGCCCCCGCACCTCTTCCACGGCACGGTGGTCCGCAACCTGGCCGCCATACGAGAGGAGGGGCTGCGACCGATGTCGCGGCACGCCGTCCACCTCTCGCCCGACCGCGACACCGCGACCCGGGTGGGCGCGCGGCGCGGCAAGCCGGTGGTGCTGACCGTGGACGCGGCGGCGATGCACCGGGCCGGCCACGTCTTCCAGGTCAGCGCCAACGGCGTCTGGCTCACCAGCCGGGTACCGGCGGCGTTCCTCCGCTTCCCGGGCTGAGTCCGACACCGTTCGGCCGATCGCCGCCGGGCCGCAGCCGGCTCACAACCCCGGCGCACCCCACACCGGGAACCACCGCGCCAGATCCTGCTCGACCGTCAGATCGTCCCCGAGCATCGCCCGTACCTGTAGTTCGAGCGGGTTGTCACGCTGCTCGCCACCGTCCGGCTTCGGCGCGAAGGGGTAGAACGTGCCGCGCTTGTAGAGGTAGACGAGCGCCAGCGGCCGCTGCCGGTCATCGCGGAAACCGAGCAGCGAGCACAGCAGCTGCGGGCCGAACCCCGCCTCCTCCAGGGATGTGTTGACCGCGTGCAGGTCGTTGACCAGGCCCGCCACGTCGTCCGGCGCGTGCCGGACGAGCAGCCACGTATAGCCGTACCCGTCCTGGGTGAACTCCACCGAGCCGTCCAGCAGGGACCGCGCCTCCTCCTGGATGCGCGAGAACGCCCCGCCCTCGACGCTCGCGAAGCACACCGACCCGACGCCGGTGGGGGTGAACCCGGCCGCGGCCTGGAGCGTCACCGCGGCGGACGGCAGCGCGAAGAGCTGGTCGAGATCGGGGCGGACCGGTTTGCTGCGGCCGAGGATGGCGTCCAGAAATCCCATGCGCGGCTTACTCCTTGGTCATCGCTGCGGACTGCGTCCCTGCCACCGGCCGCTCCTCACGGCCGTCCCAGCTCGGCCGCTATCCGCCCCAGCTGGTCCAGCCGCTGCTCCAGCGTCGGGTGCGAGGACAGCAGCCGGTTGAAGCTCTCCTTGTTGAACGCCGGCGCGAAGTAGAAGGCGTTGAACGGCTGAGCCTTGCGCAGGTCCTCGGTCGGGATCCGCGCGATCTGGCCGGTGACCTTCGTCAGCGCCGAGGCCAACGCCGAGGGACGGCCGGTCAGCAGCGCGGCGGCCCGGTCGGCGGACAGCTCGCGGTAGCGGGACAGCAGCCGGGTCAACAGGAAGCTGATCGCGTAGACGACCACGCTGACGGCGGTGACGACGAGCACGGCGATGGCCGCGTTCTGGTCCCGGTTGTTGCGCCCGACGCCGCTCCACAGGGCGGCCCGGGTGATGATCCCGGCCAGGACGCCGAGGAACGACGCGATGGTCATCACCGCCACATCGCGGTGCGCGACGTGCGAGAGCTCGTGGGCCAGCACGCCCTCCAGCTCCTCCGGCTGGAGCCGCCGCAGCAGCCCGGTCGTCGCGCACACCATCGAGTTCTTCTGGTTACGCCCGGTGGCGAAGGCGTTCGGCACGTCCGACTCGGCGATCGCGACCCGCGGCTTGGGCATATCGGCCAGCGCACAGAGCCGGTCGACGGCGCCGTGCAGTTCGGGCGCCTGCTCCGGCGTGACCTCGCGCGCGCCCATGCTGAACGCCGCGATCCGGTCGCTGTACCAGAACTGCGCGACGAACAGCGTCCCGGCGATCAGCAGCACCACCACCCAGGCGCCCTTGAGCAGCACCACCAGCACGCCGACGACCACGACGTACAGCAATCCGATGAAGAACATCGTCGTGACCATGCGCGAGGTCAGCCCGCGGTCCGGGGCGAATCGGGTCTGTGCCATGACTCCTCCACAAACGCCGCACTTCGCGCAGTGCGCCGGCCCGCTCGCGCGCCGGTCTCGCCCGCGCGCCGCGCCCGCCACACTGCGCCGCTGTCCCGATTCTCCCTCTTCGTGGCTATACACGGGGTAAAGCCGAGGCCAGGACGGCGGGTGCGTCGGACCGGGGCGGGCCGCCGCATAGGACACCGACGGCGAGCGGCCGCCCTACGGGGTGCCCAGCTGCGCCAGCCCCTCCGTGGCGATCCGCTCGAAGACCGCGACATCGGCCTCGAAGACCGAATCGGCGATCGGCCAGTGGATGACCAGCTCGTCGATGCCCAGCTCGCCATGGCGTCCGGCGAAGTCGACGAAGGCGTCCACGGAGTCCAGCGGGCGGTCCGGGGTGAAGCCGGTCAGCATGATCTTCTGTAGGTCGGCGGCGTCCCGCCCCTGGTCGACGCAGGCCTTGGCGAGCCGCTCGAGCTGCCCGCGGACCGCCTCCAGCGACTCGTCCGGTGTGCCGCCCCCGTTCGAGACCTTGGGATCGCCGGTGGTCACCCAGGCCTGGCCGTACCGGGCGGCCAGCTTCATCCCGCGCGGCCCGGTGGCCGCCACCGCGAACGGCAGTCGCGGCCGCTGCACACAGCCGGGGATGTTGCGCGCCTCGTCGGCGGAGTAGTGGGTGCCCTGGTACGAGACGGCGTCCTCGGTCAGCAGCCGGTCCAGCAGCGCCACGAACTCGGCGAAGCGGTCCGCCCGCTCCCGCGGCGACCAGGGCTCCTGGCCGAGCGCGGTGGCGTCGAAGCCGTTCCCGCCGGCGCCGACCCCCAGGGTGACGCGGCCGTCGCTGATGTCGTCGAGCGAGATCAGTTCCTTGGCGAGGGTGACCGGGTGCCGGAAGTTCGGCGAGGTGACGAGGGTGCCCAGGCGCATCCGGGAGGTCGCCGCCGCGGCCGCGGTCAGCGTCGGCAGGGCGCCGAACCAGGTCTGCTCGCGGAAGCTCCGCCACAAGAGGTGGTCGTAGGTGTACGCGGCGTGGAAACCCAGCTCCTCGGCGCGCTGCCACACCTGCCGCCCTCCTTCGGACCAGCGGCGGACAGGGAGTATCACGGTGCTCAGTCGCATACCTCCGAGCGTACGGCCGCCCGGATGGCGCGAACGGTGCGCCCGTCCCCTCACGGACGGCCCACAGATTCGGCTCATACGCGCAACCTGCCGCACGCCTGTGCGCAGCGGTACGGGAAGATGGGCCCGTGACTGATGCCTCCGCCACGCCACCCCGGGTACCCGCAGCGGCCGTTGCCCCCCGGCTGATCGCCACCGACCTCGACGGCACGCTGCTGCACGACGACAAGACGGTCTCCGACCGGACGATCGCCGCGCTCGCCGCCGCCGAGCGAGCCGGCATCGAGGTGTTCTTCGTCACCGGGCGCCCGGCCCGCTGGATGGGCGTGGTCAGCGACCATGTGCACGGTCACGGCCTGGCGATCTGCGCGAACGGCGCGGCCGTCGTCGACCTGCACCGCGGCGGCCGGATCGTCGAGGTCAGCCCCCTGGACCGGACCGTCGCGCTGGACGTCGTGGAGGCCCTGCGCAGCGCCGTGCCCGACACGTCGTTCGCCGTCGAGCGGACCAGCGGCATCCATTACGAGCCGCAGTACCCGCCCCTCCTCCTGGACCCGGCCGCGGTCGTCGCACCGGCGGAGAAGCTGCTGGCCGAGGACTTCGTACCGCCGCTCGGCCCCACCGGGGACGACGATCCGGCCTTTCCCGACCAGCCCGTCATCAAGCTGCTGGCGCACCACCCCGACCTGGAGCCCGATGCGTTCCTGGCGCTGGCCCGGGAGGCCGCCGGCGACCTCGCGTCCTTCACCCGGTCCAGTCCCACCGCGTTGTTGGAGATCAGCGGCCTCGGGGTCAGCAAGGCCGGCACCCTCGCCCACTGCTGCGCGGAGCGCGGCATCTCACCGGAAGAGGTCGTCGCGTTCGGGGACATGCCCAACGACATCGAGATGCTGACCTGGGCGGGCACCTCGTACGCCATGGCCAACGCGCACCCCGAGGTGCTGGCGGTCACCACGGGTCGGACCGCCTCCAACAACGACGACGGCGTCGCGGTCGTCATCGAGGAGATCCTCCAGCGGTACGGCGGCGAACGGGACGACCGGCAGCGCTGACCGGCCGGCGGGCGCACGGGTCCGTCCCCGAGGGGTCGGGGACGGCGAGGCCCTACAGCGGCGCCTCCCAGGTCACCGTCGTCCCCGCGCCGTCCTCGCCCAGCCCCGGGCCGTAGGTGCTGGAGCCGCCCAGCGACTCCGCACGCTTGGCGAGGTTGCGCAGACCGCTGCGGCGGCCGCCGTCCGGAATGCCGATGCCGTCGTCGGCGACGGTCAGCCGGACGCCGTCGGTGCCGTCCGGCAGGCGGATCGTGGCATCGACCACGACCTCGATCCGGGAGGCCCGGGAGTGCCGGAAGGCGTTCGACAGCGCCTCGCGCAGCGCGGCGATCAGGTTCTTTCCGGTCAGCTCACCGACCCGGGCGTCGACCGGGCCGACGAAGCCGGCCGACGGCTGGAACCCCAGCGGTACCGCGGCGGTGCCGATCTCGCGCAGGACCCGGGTCCGCAGCCCGGACGGCGCCTCGGCCGGGCCCTGCTGGAGGGCGAAGATCGCCGTCCTGATCTCCTGGATGGTGACGTCCAGCTCATCGACGGCCTTGCCGACGCCCTGCGCCACCTCAGGGACGACCGACCTGCGCTGTGCGCTCTCCAGCATCATGCCGGTCGCGAACAGCCGTTGGATGACGAGATCGTGCAGGTCACGGGCGATCCGGTCGCGGTCCTCGTAGACCGCGAGCCGTTCCCGGTCGCGCTGGGCGTCGGCCAGCACCAGCGCCAGCGCGGCCTGCGCGGCGAACTGGGTGGCCAGCGTCCGTTCGGCGGCCGTGAACGGGCGGGCGCCCCGGGACCGCGGGGTGGCCAGCGTGCCGAGCACCCGGCCGCCGCTCTTGAGCGGCAGCATCATGCTCGGCCCGAAGCGGGGCGCGATGGCCGTCACCATCCGCGGGTCGGTTGCCGAGTCGTCCACGAACACCGGCTCCCCGGCGAGGAGTTGTTCGGCCACCGGGCTGTCGGGCGGGATCTGGGTCCCCATGATCCCGGTGGGGTCGTCCGCCGACACCGCGACGATCTCCAGCCCGCCCTCGTCATCGGGCAGCAGGACGATGCCGGCCGCCGAATCGGCCAGCTTGCGGGCCTGCTCGGCGACCACCGCGAGCGCCTCGTCGACATCGCTGCCGGCGAGGAGTTCGGTGGTCACCGCCACCGAACCGTCGATCCACCGCTCCCGCTGGCGGGTCGCGGCGTGCAGCCGGGCGTTGCCGATGGCGATACCGGCCTCCGTCGCGAGCACCCGCACCATGTGCAGGTCCTCCTCGCTGAACTCCCCGCCGCCGCGCTTCTCGGTCAGGTAGAGGTTGCCGAAGATCTCCCCCTGGACGCGGACCGGCACCCCCAGGAACGTCCGCATCGGCGGGTGCCCCGGCGGGAATCCGGCCGAGCGGGGGTCCTGGGTGAGGTCGGCCAGGCGCATCGGCTGGGGGTCGTGGATCAGTGCACCGAGCAGGCCCTTGTGGCCGTCGGGCAGGGCGCCGATCCGCCGGTGCTCCTGCGCGGTCACGCCGTACGTGACGAAGTCCGACAGCCCCTCACGGGCGTCGTCGATGATCCCGATGGCGGCGTAGCGGGCGTCCGCGAGCTCGGCGGCGGTCTCCACGATCCGGTCGAGGGTGATGTGCAGATCGAGGCCCGCCCCGACGGTACGCATCGCCTCCAGCAGCTGCGGCACCCGGGCGGTCAGCTCGGAGGACAGGCCCTGAAGGCTGCGGGTGGCCTCGGTGGCGGCGTCCATGGGGTCGGGGGCGGGGTCCATGCCCATGAGCCTAATAAGGGGGCATTTGCAGGGAAAGTTCAGTTATGGGGCCGTCGAGGCACGGACCGGCCCTTCGCTCTGGCACGGGAAGACAGACCCTAGCTAGGCCCCGGCCCGTACGCTCCCGGCCTCGCCGTACGCCGCGTCCACCGCCCGCTCCCGCTCCAGCATCCGCCGGAACGGGCCGTCGGCGGCGGCCAGCTCGGCGTATCCGCCGCGCTGCACGGCCCGGCCGCGCTCCAGCACCAACACCTCGTCGACCGCCTCCAGACCGCTGAGCCGATGCGTGATCAGGACCGTGGTTCGGCCCTCGGTCGCGGCCAGCAGGTCGGCGGTCAGCGCATCGGCGGTGGCCAGGTCGAGGTGCTCGGCCGGCTCGTCCAGGACGAGCACCGGGAAGTCCGCCAGCAGCGCACGGGCCAGGGCCAGCCGCTGCCGCTGACCGCCGGACAGCCGGGCACCGTGCTCCCCGACCATGGTGTCCAGGCCGTCGGGCAGCCCCCGCACCCAGTCCGCGAGCCGCGCCCGGCCGAGCGCCTCCCACAGGTCCTGGTCATCGGCGCCGTCCCGGCCGGCGGACCGGTCCCGGCGGGCGAGCCGGAGGTTCTCCCGCAGCGAGCTGTCGAAGATGTGCGCGTCCTGCGCGCACAGCCCCACCAGCCGCCGCACCGCGTCGCCGTCCATCGCCTGGGCGTCCGTTCCGCCCAGCGTGTACGCCCCCGACTCCCGGTCCAGGAAGCGCAGCAGCACCTGCGCCAGCGTGGACTTGCCGGCCCCGGACGAGCCGACGACGGCGAGGCGGTGGCCGGCCGTCAAGGTGAAGCCGATGCCGTCCAGCGCCGGCCGGTCCTGGCCGGTGTGGCGCGCGGTCATATCCCGTACGACCAGCGGGAACGGCTCCTCGGGCGGTTCCACGGGCGTGGTCGGCTCCTGCACCGGCGCGGGCGCGTCGAGCACCTCGAAGACCCGCTCGGCGGCGCGCCGGGTGCGCTGCCGGTACTGCACGGCCAGCGGCAGCCCGGTCACCGCCTCGAACGCGGCGAGCGGGGTGAGCACCACGACCGCCAGCGCCACCCCGTCCAGGCGCCCCGCCTGCACCGCCTGGACACCGACCAGCGCAGCCGCGGCGACGGTCAACCCGGACAACAGCGCCGAGAGTCCGGCGCCGGTCCCCGCCACGGCGGCCGAGCGGCCCGCGATCCGGGTCAGCTCGCGGTCCGCGCGCCGCACCGACTCCGTACGGGCGGGCAGGGCACCGGCCACCGTCAACTCGGCGGTACCGGTGAGCACATCGACCACGCGGGTGGCGAGGCGGCCACGGGCGGGGGCGAGTTGACGCTCCGTCCGTCGGGCCAGCGCACCCGAGAGCACCGGCACCGCCGCGCCCGCGAGCAGCAGCCCCACGGCGAGGATCACACCGGCCTCCGGCAGCAGCCAGCCGGTGAAACCGACGGCGCCCGCACCGACCAACACCGCCGCCCCGACGGGCAGCAGCCAGCGCAGGAAGTAGTCCTGCACCGCATCGACATCGGCGACCAGCCGCGACAGCAGATCGCCGCGTCGGCGCTGCACGAGCCCGGCCGGCGCCAGTCGCTCCAGGCGGCGGAAGACCGCAACCCGCACATCGGCGAGCATCCGGAAGACCGCGTCATGGGCGACCAGCCGCTCGGCGTACCGGAAGACCGCGCGCCCGATGCCGAACGCCCTGGTCGCGGTGACCGCCACCATCAGATACAGCACCGGCGGCTGCTGCGCGGCCCGCGAGATCAGCCAGCCGGAGGTCGCCATCAGACCCACCGCGCTGCCCAGCGCAAGGCTCCCGAGCAGCAGCGCCAGCGCGAACCGCGCGCGACGGGCCCGAGCCGTCCGCCGCAGTCGGGCGAGCGCCGAACCACCGGTGGCGGCGGGAGCCGCAGCGGTGTCGCCGTCGACCGTCATGGGCGGCACGGAGGCCCCGGTGGCGGTTTCACGTGAAACCGCCACCGCACCGGTATCCGCCACCGTCGCCGGGCCCGGAACCCCGGTCGGCTCCGGCAGCCGCACCACCCGGTCCGCCACCGCCAGCAGCGCCGGCCGGTGGACGACGAGCAGCACCGTACGACCGACCGCGAGCCGGCGGACCGCGGCGACGATCGCCTCCTCGGTCTCGCCGTCCAGGTTCGCGGTGGGCTCGTCCAACAGCAGGATCGGGCGGTCGGCGAGGAAGGCACGGGCCAGCGCCAAACGCTGCCGCTGGCCGGCCGAGAGCCCGGCGCCGGATTCGCCGAGTGGGGTCGCCGTACCGTCGGGGAGGGCGTCGATGAAGTCCAGTGCACCGGCGTCGGCCAGCGCGGAGCGCACCGCGGCGTCGTCCGCGTCGGGCCGCGCCAGCCGTACGTTCTCGGCGATGGAGCCGGCGAACAACTGCGGCTGCTGCGGGACCCAGGCGATGCGCCGCCGCCAGCTGTCGGGGGCGAGGGAGGCGATGTCCCGGCCGTCGACGAGGGCCCTGCCCTCGTACGGTGCCGTGAAGCCGAGCAGCACGCTCAGCAGGGTGGACTTCCCGGCGCCGGAGGGCCCGACCAGCGCCACCGTCTCGCCGGGCCGGACCTCGAACGAGGTGGCGGGGAGCGAGTCCGCGGTCCGCCCGGGGTGGCGGACCACGAGGTTCTCGACGGCCAGCCCGGTGCCTTGCGGCGCGGGTGCGGTGCCGGGCGCGGCGAGCGGCCTCTCCAGCACCGCGAAGATCTCCTCCGCGGCCGCCAGCCCCTCGGCCGCGGCGTGGTACTGCGCGCCCACCTGCCGCAGCGGCAGATACGCCTCGGGCGCCAGGACCAGCACCATCAGGCCGGTGTAGAGGTCCAGCTCGCCGTGCACCAGCCGCATCCCGATGCCGACCGCGACCAGCGCGACGGAGATGGTGGCGAGCAGCTCCAGCGCGAAGGAGGAGAGGAAGGCGATCCGCAGGGTGCGCAGGGTCGCGCGGCGGTACTCGCTGGTGATGGTGCGGATGGCGGCGGCCTGGGCCTTGGCCCGACCGAAGACCTTGAGGGTGGGCAGCCCCTCGACGACGTCGAGGAAGTGTCCCGACAGCCGGGCGAGCAGCCGCCACTGGCGGTCCATCCGCGACTGGGTGGCCCACCCGATCAGGACCATGAAGAGCGGGATCAGCGGAAGGGTGAGGACGATCGTCAGCGCCGAGATCCAGTCGCCGGTGACGATCCGGGCGAGCACCGCGACGGGGACGACGACCGCCAGCCCCAACTGCGGCAGATAGCGGGAGAAGTAGTCGTCCAGGGCGTCGACACCACGGGTGGCGAGGGTGGTGAGCTCACCGGTACGCAACTCCCGGCCGCGGTCGTCGGCCGCGGCTCCGACGTCCGGCCCCAGCTGCGCCGCCCGTTCGACCAACCGCATCCGCAGCTCGGACTTCACCGCCGCGCTGGCGCGGTGCGCGGCCAGTTCGCTGAGCCAGGAGACCAGACCGCGCCCCACGGAGACCGCGGCGAGCAGCGCCAGCGGTGTGGCCAGACCGCCGAGACCGAGACCGTGCTGGAAGGCACCGACCACGATCTCGGCGATCAGCATCGCCTGGCCGACGACCAGGCCCGCTCCGGCCAGCCCGAGCAACACCACCACGACCAGGAAGCCGCGGGTGGCGTGGGCGTAACGGAGCAGACGCGGGTCGACGGGTTTCACGTGAAACATTCCATCCTGCTGAGGCCGCCCCGAGGGGCGGCGGTTCAGCTAGTGGGATTCGGCGATGTGCTGCGTACCGATGCGCTTGCGGAACACCCAGTACGTCCACCCCTGGTAGAGCATCACGAGGGGCGCGGCGATCCCGGCACACCAGGTCATGATCTTCAGGGTGTACGGGCTGGACGAGGCATTGCTGACCGTGAGGCTCCAGCTCTCGTTGAGCGTGGACGGCATGACGTTCGGGAAGAGCGTCAGGAACAGCATCGCGACCGTGGCCGCGATGGCGATCCCCGAGCAGGCGAACGCCCAGCCCTCGCGCCCGAGCCGGTTGGCACCGAGCGCCGCGACCAGCCCCACCACCGCGACGATCATGGCGATCAGGCTGCTGCCGTCGCCCTTGTCGGCCTGCGTCCAGCCCAGGAAACCGACCACCAGCACGGCGGTGATCAGCCCGAGGACGGTCGCCGTCTTGCGCGCCCGTTCCCGGATGTCGCCCACGGTCTTGAGCGAGGCGAACACCGCACCGTGGAAGGTGAACAGCACCAGCGTGACCAGCCCGCCGAGGAGTGCGTACGGGTTGAGCAGGTCGAGCAGGCTGCCGACGTACTCCTTGTGCGCATCGATCCGCACACCGCGCACAATGTTGCCGAACGCCACACCCCACAGCACCGCGGGCAGCAGCGAGGTCCAGAAGATCGCCGTTTCCCAGTTGCGCTGCCAGCTCTCCTCGTTCCGCTTGGCGCGGTACTCGAAGGCCACACCGCGCACGATCAGACAGACGAGGACGAGCAGCAGCGGCAGGTAGAAGCCGGAGAACAGGGTGGCGTACCAGTCGGGGAAGGCCGCGAAGGTGGCACCGCCCGCGCTGAGCAGCCAGACCTCGTTGCCGTCCCAGACCGGGCCGATGGTGTTGATCAGTACGCGCTTCTCATGCCGGTCGCGGGCGAGCAGCTTGGTGAGCACGCCGATCCCGAAGTCGAACCCTTCGAGGAAGAAGTACCCGGTCCAGAGGAAGGCGATGAGGACGAACCAGACGTCGTGGAGTTGCACAGTCGCCTCCTAGTACGAGAAGGCCATCGGCCGGTCGGCGTCGGCACTGTCGCCGCCGATCTTGGTGGGCGGGTTGAGGTCGGAGTCGGTGAGCTCCTGGGGGCCGGCCTTGACGTACTTCACCAGCAGCTTGACCTCGATCACGGCGAGGATCGCGTAGAGCGTGGTGAAGACGATCATCGAGGTGAGCACCTCGCCCTGCGAGACGCCCGGGGAGACCGCGTCCGAGGTGCGCAGCACGCCGTAGACGACCCAGGGCTGGCGGCCCATCTCGGTGAAGATCCAGCCCCATGAGTTCGCGATGAGCGGGAAGCCCAGCGTGATGAAGGCCAGGGACCAGTACCACTTGCTCAGCCGGGCGCCGAGCACCTTGTTCTTGGTGAGCGCGAGGTGCGGTGGCTCCTCGTCCCCCGTCCGCAGCCCCGGCGCCAACCAGAACTTCTTCCGGGTGAGCCAGAGTCCGGCGAGTCCGATGGCGAACGACGACATGCCGAAGCCGATCATCCAGCGGAAGCCCCAGTAGGCGACCGGGATGTTGGGCCGGTAGTCGCCCGGCCCGAACTTCTGCTGCTCGGACTTGTTGACGTCGTTGATGCCGGGGACCGGCGAGGTGAAGTCGTTGTGGGCGAGGAAGGAGAGCAGGCCGGGCACCTCGATGGCGACCTTGTTGTGGCCCTTGTCGACGTCTCCGTAGGCGAAGACCGAGAACGGCGCCGGCTGCTCCTTGTCCCAGAGCGCCTCGGCTGCGGCCATCTTCATCGGCTGCTGCTTGAACATGACCTTGCCGAGCGTGTCACCGCTGACCGCGGTGAGGATGCCGGCTATGACGAGGGTGACCAGTCCGAGCCGGAGCGAGGTCCGCATGACCTTGATGTGCTTCTTGCGCATCAAGTGGTACGCGGAGATGCCGACCATGAACGCGGCACCGGTCAGGAAAGCCGCGGTCAGCGTGTGGAACACCACCACCAGGGTGGTGTCCTGGGTCAGCACCTTCCAGAAGTCGGTGAGCTCGGCCCGCCCGTTCGCGGCGTTGTACTTGTAGCCGACCGGGTGCTGCATCCAGGAGTTCGCGGCGAGGATGAAGTACGCCGAGAGCATGGTGCCGATCGAGACCATCCACATGCAGAAGCAGTGGATCTTCTTGGGCAGCTTGTCCCAGCCGAAGATCCACAGACCGATGAAGGTGGACTCGAAGAAGAAGGCGATGAGCGCTTCGAAGGCCAGCGGGGCGCCGAAGACGTCGCCGACGAACCGCGAGTAGTCGGACCAGTTCATGCCGAACTGGAACTCCTGGACGATGCCGGTGACGACACCCATCGCAATGTTGATCAGGAAGAGCTTGCCCCAGAACTTGGTGGCCTGGAGGTACTTCTCCTTGCCCGTTCGCACCCATGCGGTCTCAAGTCCGGCCACCAGAGCGGCAAGGGAGATCGTCAGGGGGACGAACAGGAAGTGGTAGACGGTCGTGATGCCGAATTGCCATCGCGCCAGTGTCTCTGGCGCCAACGCCAGCTCCACGCCTTTCTCTCCTTACGTCGCCATTGCCCTAGGGCAATGTCCCTTTTGCGTCACATAAAGCGGTACATACCGGGACGGGCTTGTGAACGCGTTCACATTCACAAGCAATTATCTCCTACGCCTTCGCAACCTTGGCATTGGGGGGTACGTGACCGCGGTCACGCGCGAATCCACGGCATGTGAACGATTCCGCCGGGCCCGCCAGGGCCTTCAGGGTGCCCGTTTCCTGGGTTCACTCCCTATGGCCGTTCCGCACGACCCCTTCCCCCGAACTTCAACATATTGTTGAATTTACCGCCATGAAGATCCGCATCACATGGCCCGCAGGGCAATTGACCGCCACGCTCGACGACACCCCGACCGCCGCGGCCCTCATCGCCGCACTGCCGGTCGACTCCACCGCCCACACCTGGGGCGACGAGGTCTACTTCGACACCGGGCTCACCCCCGCACTGGAGGCCGACGCCCGCCAGGTCGTCGCACCCGGCACGGTCGCCTTCTGGCCACCGGGCAACGCCCTCGCCCTGCCCTACGGCCCCACCCCGATGTCCGAGGGGGACGAGCCCCGCCTCGCCTCCCCCTGCAACGTGCTGGGCCGCATCGACGGCGACCCGCGCGCACTGGCCACCGTCCGCAGCGGCGACCCCATCCACGTACAAAAGGCCTGAGGCCGCGGGTCGGTGGACCCACGGCCTCAGTACACGGCTCCAGGCGCCGCACGGCGCCTGCAACGGCTTACAGCGCCTTGCGGAACTCCTCCGCGGCCTGGAGGAACAGGTCCATCGCCGCGCTCTCGCCGATCGTCACCCGTACCCCCTCGCCGGGGAACGGCCGCACGACCACCCCGGCCCGCTCGCAGGCCGCCGCAAAGTCCGTCGTCCGGTCCCCCAGCCGCAGCCAGACGAAGTTCGCCTGCGTCTCGGGGACCGTCCAGCCCTGCCCGAGCAGCCCCTCGACCACCCGCGCACGCTCGGCCACCAGCGCATCGACCCGCTCCAGCAGCGCCGCCTCGCTGCGCAGCGACGCCACCGCCGCCTCCTGCGCGAGCTGGCTCACCCCGAACGGCACCGCCGTCTTGCGCAGCGCCGCGGCCACCGGCTCGTGCGCCACCGCGAAGCCGACCCGCAGCCCGGCCAGGCCGTACGCCTTGGAGAAGGTGCGCAGCACGCAGACATTGGGGCGGTCGCGGTACAGGTCGATACCGTCCGGCACCTCGGGGTCGCGAATGAACTCGCGGTACGCCTCGTCCAGCACCACCAGGACGTCGCCCGGCACCCGGTCGAGGAAGGACTCCAGCTCCGCACGGTGCACGACGGTGCCCGTGGGGTTGTTGGGGTTGCAGACGAAGATCAGCCGGGTCCGGTCGGTGACCGCGGCGAGCATCGCCTCCAGGTCGTGCACCTCACCGGAGGTCAACGGGACCTGCACGGAGGTGGCACCGGAGACCTGGGTGACGATCGGGTACGCCTCGAACGACCGCCACGCGTAGATCACTTCGTCGCCCGGCCCGGCCGTCGCCTGGACCAGCTGCTGGGCCACGCCCACCGAACCGGTCCCGGTCGCCAGGTGCTCCAGCGGCACCGAGAAGCGCTCGGACAGCTCCGCCACCAGGCCGGTACAGGCCAGATCCGGGTAACGGTTGAAGGAACCGGCGGCGGTCACCGCGCTCTCCAAGACGCCGGGCAGTGGTGGGTAGGGGTTCTCGTTGGAGGACAATTTGTAGGTGACGACATCACCGGTGGGCGCCGGCCGGCCCGGCTTGTAGGTGGGGATGCCGTCCAGCGCAGCACGCAGTTTCGGGGTCTTCTCGCTCACCGCAGGTCCTCCTCGAACCATCCCGCTCATCTCCAATACTGCACACCTTATGAGGATTGACCTGTTCGGCGGCAGCCCCGGCCGCACACAGCACGGACGCCGCACCCCGCGCACCCCCGTCTCCTGCCACTCGGAGAGCACCGCGCGCAACCCACAGGGGCGCGCTCCCCGAAAACTCGCGCGCCGGTGGCTTGCGCCGTGGCGCGCATCCCTCGTCAAGGTGACTTGAGACCTCTTCGAGACCTGAAGCGATCGACAGGTAAGGGCCGTAGATCACCCTCCGAATGGTCAATATAGATGCCAACGCCCTTTATTTCATAGGTAATTGACGGCTGATCACCATGCAGAAACGTGCCTTTCCATAGCCGTCCGTCGAGCCCCGCGAATGGACCTACCGAGCCCTACTATCGGCTCGCCATGACAGCAGCAGGGAAGCACCAGGTGAGCCGGTCGACCGGTCGCCGGCTGGGGCGGGCGGGCATCCGGGACGTGGCCGCCGCAGCCGGTGTGTCGATCACGACCGTCTCCGACGCGCTCAACGGCAAGGGCCGGCTTCCGGATGCCACCCGTAGCCATGTCCGCGAGGTGGCCGACCGGCTGGGCTACCGCCCGTCCGCAGCCGCCCGCACGCTCCGTACCGGCAAGTCAGGGCTCCTCGGCCTGACCGTGACCACGTACGGGGATGAACCTTTCACCTTCACCGAATTCGCGTATTTCGCCGAGATGGCCAGAGCCGCCACCTCCGCCGCGCTCGCCCGGGGGTACGCGCTCGTCATCCTCCCCGCGACGTCGCGCCACGACGTGTGGTCCAACGTCGCACTGGACGGCACCGTCGTCATCGACCCCGCCGACGGCGACCCCGTCGTCACCGAACTCGTACGGCACGGCATCCCCGTCGTCTCCGACGGCCGACCCGGCGGCGCTCTGCCGGTCACCGGCTGGGTCGACAACGACCACGAGGCCGCCGTCCTCAGCCTGCTCGACCACCTCGCCGACGCCGGCGCCCGCCGCATCGGCCTGCTCACCGGCACCACCACCGACACCTACACCCGACTCTCGACCACCGCCTATCTGCGCTGGTGCGAGCGGGTCGGCCAGGACCCGGTGTACGAGTCCTACCCGGCGCACGACCCGTGCGCGGGCGCCGTCGCCGCCGACCGGCTGCTGGCCCGCCCGGACCGGCCGGACGCCGTCTACGGACTCTTCGACCCCAACGGCACGGACCTGCTCGCCGCCGCCCGGCGCTACGGCCTGCGGGTGCCGGAGGACCTGCTGCTGGTCTGCTGTAGCGAGTCCACCGTCTACGCGACCACCGAGCCGCCCATCACCACCCTGTCGCTCAAGCCCCGCCGCATCGGCACCGCCGTCGTCCAGATCCTCATCGACGCCATCGAGGGACTCGACAACGGGAGGCCCATCGAACAGGTGATACCGACCGATCTGATCGTGCGGACCTCTTCTCAGCGACGGTCCCCCAGAACGACCGTCAGCCCGCCGCGGGGACCCGCCGGAGACTGAGTGTGCAGCCGCACACGAACGAGCGGGCGTACCGGCCGGTGCCGGGCGCCCCCGCATGCCAGGAAAAAACAGGGCGATCTCGGGAGAAATCAGCCGCGAATGTCAGGCTCCGTCGGATTGACCACCCCCGGGTGCGTCACAAGCCGCGATCGGCATTCCTATGATGGGCGCACGACACCGCGGACCGCCGTCGACCAGGCACGGGTCCGATAGGTGCACGGCGGCGCGATGGTGGAGGGGTCGATGACTCAGGGGGCCAGTGAGGGACCCATGGTGTGGACCATGGCGGGGCAAACTCCGGAGTCCGCTCCGTTGCCCGGAACTCCCTCCGGCACGTCCGCGGGTTCCCCCTTCCCGCCTGCCGGTCCGCCGCTGCATCTGCCCGTCGGTCCGCCGCCCGTGGCACCCCCCGTGGTTCCGCCCGCCGCCCCGCCGGCCGAGGACTACACCCCGACCGCCCGTGACCTCCCGGTCATCACCCCGGTCCGTACGGACACCCTCATCGATCACCCGGCCGTCGTCCCGGCGCCCGAAGCCGCGAGCGACTCCCACGCGCCGGAGGGCCTGGGCCCCCTGTTCGTCGTCGGCGATGTGCACGGCTACTACGACGAGCTGCGCGAGGCGCTGGCCGCCGAGGGCCTGATCGACGCCGACGGCGACTGGGCGGCGGGCAACGCCCGGCTCTGGTTCCTCGGCGACTTCACCGACCGCGGCCCGGACGGCATCGGCGTGATCGACCTGGTCATGCAGCTCTCCGCGCAGGCCGCGGCGGCCGGCGGCTACTGCAAGGCCCTGATGGGCAACCACGAGCTGCTGCTGCTGGGCGCCAAGCGGTTCGGTGACACCCCGGTCCAGTCCGGCGCCGGCACCGCGTCCTTCCAGGCCGCCTGGCTCCTCAACGGCGGCCAGAAGAGCGACATGGACCGCCTTGAGGACCACCACCTCCAGTGGATGGCCCGGCTGGACGCCGTGATGGAGGAGGACGGGCACCTGCTCGTGCACTCCGACACCACCGCCTACCTCGAGTACGGCGACTCGATCGAGGCCGTCAACGACACCGTCCACGACGTCCTCACCCGCAGCGACGCCGACGAAGTCTGGGACCTGTTCCGCAAGTTCACCAAGCGGTTCGCCTTCCGCGACGAGTCCGGCTCGCAGGCCGTGCGCGAGCTCCTGGACGCGTACGGCGGCGACCGCGTCGTCCACGGGCACAGCCCGATCCCGTACCTGCTGGGCGAGGTGGGCACGGAGGACAGCGAGAGCGACGGCATCACGGTCGACGGTCCGCACGTCTACGCCGACGGTCTGGCCATCGCCATGGACGGCGGCATCACCATGGCCGGAAAGCTGCTGGTCGTTCAACTTCCGCTGACTGACTGAGCGTTCGCTGGGCAGATGTACCGCGGACCGGCGGGTGGTCGGTCGGGTCGGAAACAGGAGGCGGCACGGGCGGAATCCGGTCGTGGCATTACTCAATTTCCGTAAACTCTCTGTCACCCCGCGCCGGAGTCGCTCTACCATCGGTCTATCCGTAGCAGGCTCTCCTCCGTTTCCGCCCACCGCCCGGCCAACGCCGGCCGTACGGCCCTACGGAGCATCGGGGGATGCACATGAACAGCGCTCCGCACCTGCTGAACGAGGACCGCGCGGAATTCGCGCGGCTCCTTGATGAAGCGCTGCGTACCGCCGCATACCGCTCGGACGACCCCAGCGCCGGAGCGGAGAAGCACCTCAATACCGAGCAGTTGCGCACGATGGCGCTCAATGCGACCACCGCGATCGCCGCCTGCGCCACGGCCGAATACCAACGTTTCGTGCAGTTGCGTGCCGAACTGCGCGCGCCGGCGTCCACGCTGTCCGGCACCGGCGCGAACGGACCGACAGAGGACGAGACCACTGGCGAAGGACCGGGATCGGCCACCGCGGGCGAGTCCAAAAACACCGGTGCCGGACTGGCCGCGATGGTCACCGTCCTCGCCCCGGTCCTCGCGGGCATCGCCGCCGTGCTCTTCCTCCTCATCGGCTACGCCCTGCGCGCGATCAGCCCCGACAAGTCCCTCGCCGAGCCGCTGATCAGCGTGGGCTGGATCTTCGCCGCGCTCACCGCCGCCGGCGCCCTCGTCGCGATGGGCGGCCTGGTGGTCACGGCGCTGCGCAACGGCTCGTCCGCGCAGAACACCAGAGCCGAGGAGCTGGGCGCGGCACTGGACCTCGCGCACGAGGCCTGGCGGCACGCCCTCCTGGAACGCGGGCTGCTGCCCTTCCTCCGCGAGGCGCTGGCCGACCCGGCCGCCAGCCCGGACGACGACCCGGTCCGCTACGTCCCGCGCCGCACCACGGCCCCCGAGAGCCGCATCCCCACCCTCGGCTACACCCGCCCCGAATTCACCAGCCCCGACACCGGCTCCGCACGCACCCGCCCCCGTTACTCCAGCCCGGACTTCACCAGCCCGGACTACGGCGGGCCGGACCACCCGGCGGAGTAGCCGGATTCAGCACACGCGCACCCCAGGGGACCGTTGTACGCGGCAGTGTGTGGTGGAGGCACCAGTGTGTGGTGGAGACACCATCAGCCCCCACCACACACGCGGTCGACCGATCAGTCCGCCAACGGCAGGTACACCCGGTTCCCTGCCGCCGCGAACTCCTTGGACTTCTCCAGCATCCCCGCCTCGATCTCCTCGGGGGTCGCGTCCGCATCGCCGCCGAACTGCTCGGTGATGCTTCGGCTGATCTTCATCGAGCAGAACTTCGGGCCGCACATCGAGCAGAAGTGGGCCGTCTTCGCCGGCTCGGCGGGCAGCGTCGCGTCGTGGAAGGCGCGGGCCGTGTCCGGGTCGAGGGCCAGGTTGAACTGGTCCTCCCAGCGGAACTCGAAGCGGGCGTCGGAGAGCGCGTCGTCCCATTCCTGGGCGCCCGGGTGGCCCTTTGCCAGGTCTGCCGCATGGGCCGCGATCTTGTAGGTGATGACACCGGTCTTGACGTCGTCGCGGTCCGGGAGGCCCAGGTGCTCCTTGGGCGTCACGTAGCAGAGCATCGCGGTGCCCCACCAGGCGATCATCGCCGCGCCGATACCGGAGGTGATGTGGTCGTAGGCGGGTGCGATGTCGGTGGTCAGCGGGCCGAGCGTGTAGAACGGGGCCTCTTCGCAGATCTCCTGCTGGAGGTCGATGTTCTCCTTGATCTTGTGCATCGGGACGTGGCCCGGGCCCTCGATCATGGTCTGTACGCCGTGCCGCTTGGCGATGGTGTTCAGCTCGCCGAGGGTCTTCAGCTCCGCGAACTGTGCCTCGTCGTTGGCGTCCGCGATGGAGCCGGGGCGCAGGCCGTCACCGAGCGAGTAGGTGACGTCGTAGGAGGCGAGGATCTCGCAGAGCTCCTCGAAGTGGGTGTAGAGGAACGACTCCTTGTGGTGCGCAAGGCACCAGGCGGCCATGATCGAACCACCACGGGAGACGATGCCGGTCTTGCGACGGGCGGTCAGCGGCACGTACCGCAAGAGCACACCGGCGTGCACCGTCATGTAGTCGACGCCCTGTTCGGCCTGCTCGATGACGGTGTCCTTGTAGATCTCCCAGGTCAGCTCCTCGGCCTTGCCGTCGACCTTCTCCAGCGCCTGGTAGAGCGGGACGGTGCCGATCGGGACGGGGGAGTTGCGCAGCACCCACTCACGGGTGGTGTGGATGTTGCGGCCGGTGGAGAGGTCCATGACCGTGTCGGCGCCCCAGCGGGTCGCCCAGGTCATCTTCTCCACCTCCTCCTCGATGGAGGAAGTGACCGCCGAGTTACCGATGTTGGCGTTCACCTTCACCAGGAAGTTCTTGCCGATGATCATCGGCTCGATCTCCGGGTGGTTGACGTTGGCCGGCAGCACCGCGCGTCCGGCGGCGATCTCCTCGCGCACGAACTCGGGCGTGACGTTCTCGCGGAGCGCGACGTACTCCATCTCCGCGGTGATCTCACCCCGCCGCGCGTAGGCGAGCTGGGTGACGACGGCGCCGTCCCGGCCGCGGCGCGGCTGGCGGGGGCGACCGGGGAAGACCGCGTCGAGGTTCTTCAGCCCGCCGCGCGGGGAGGTGTGCTTGAGGCCGTCGTCCTCCGGCCGCATGGGGCGACCCGCGTACTCCTCGGTGTCGCCGCGGGCGATGATCCAGTTCTCCCGCAGCGGCGCCAGACCACGGCGGACATCGGTGTCGATATTCGGGTCGGTGTACGGCCCGGACGTGTCGTAGAGCGTCACGTCCTTGCCGTTGGTGAGGTGCACCCGCCGGACCGGGACCCGAAGATCCGGCCGCGATCCGGAGACATAGCCCTTGTGCCAGCCGATCTGCGGCTCGTTGCCGCCGCTGGCATCGTCGTCGTTTTTGGGCGTGCGTGCATCCTGCAGAGTCATGGAGACCCCAACTCCCTACGCCGGCATTACCCGGTAACAGGTTCGGCGGTCGACGCAGCGGCTTCCATCCGTCGACGTTTCACGTGAAACGTCGCTGGGACGGAGGTCAGCGCCCTCTCAGCCCGGTGCTCCGAGCTCCCGCGATTGCAAAGGTGCCACCACGGTAGCGGCCGATGCAGCGGGGTGAACAGGGGGCCCCATGAGTTCTTGGGATGATCTGGCGGTGAGCTCCCACGCGTCGCACCACCATGCCGCCCCGCACTCGCATACGCACGGCCACGGCCCGGCCGCGCCGGTCTCCCGGCATCTGCGGAAGGTGATCGCGGCCGTGCTGATCCCGTTCGCGGCGGCAGTGGCGGTCGGTCTGGTCGTGCTCTGGCCGGGCGGCGCGCCGCCCCACAAGCCCTCCGGTGTCGGCTTCGACCAGCCCACGGAGAAGGCCAGGGTCATCAAGGTGGTCGAGGTGAACTGCGCCGACGTCCACGCCGAGCAGCAGTCCCAGCCACCGTCGCCGACGGGACAGCCACCGGCCGGGGGAGCGGCCAAGGGCAAGCCCTGCCAGCAGGCGACGATCAAGGTCACCACGGGGGAGAACGCCGGGCGCACCTTCCAAACCGTGGTGACACCAGACGCCCTGCGGCGCTATACGACCGGGCAGGACGTGGTGGTGGCGTACTCCCCCAAGGCGCCGAAGGACCTGCAATACGCGGTCAGCGATGTCGACCGGTCCCTCCCGATGTGGGTACTGGCGGCGATCTTCGCCGGGGCGGTCGTGCTCGTCGGCCGGTTGCGCGGCGTCCTCGCGCTGGTGGCGCTGGCGGCCAGCTTCGTCGTGCTGACGCTGTTCATCCTCCCGGCGATCCTGCAAGGCTCCGATCCACTGGTGGTGGCGATCGTCGGGGGCAGCGCGATCATGCTGATCGCGCTCTACATGTGCCATGGGCTGACGGCTCGTACCTCGGTGGCGGTGCTCGGCACCCTCGTGTCACTGCTGCTGATCGGGCTGCTCGGCTCGGTGTTCATCAACTGGGCGCTGCTGACCGGCAATACGGACGACACCACCGGCCTGGTGCACAGCCTCTATCCGAACATCGAGATCCACGGTCTGCTGCTGGCGGGGATCATCATCGGGTCGCTGGGTGTGCTCGACGATGTGACGGTGACCCAGACCGCCGCGATCTGGGAGCTGAAGGAGGCCGATCCCTCAGCCGGCTGGCGTGCGCTGTACGGCGCGGCAATGCGGATCGGCCGGGATCACATCGCGTCCGTGGTCAACACCCTGGTACTGGCCTATGCGGGCGCCGCACTGCCTTTGCTGTTGCTGTTCTCGATCGCACAGAGCAGCGTCGGTACGGTCGCCACGAGCGAGGTGGTCGCGGAGGAGATCGTCCGCACCTTGGTGGGCAGCATCGGCCTGGTCGCCTCCGTCCCGCTGACGACGCTGCTGGCCGCTCTGGTCGTCTCAGCCGACCGCAGGAGTCACGGCGCGCCCGGGACGTCCGTGGAGACGGGGACGGGTACGGAGACAGAGCCGGGCGCGGGCGCGCTGGTGGACGCGGCGGGCGGCCGGACGCATCGGCGGGGTGGGCACGGCAGACGCCGCAAGCGCTGAGGCATACGGGCCCGCGCACGGCGCGGGATGCACACGGGTACGCGGCACGGACCGGCGTACCCGTTGCGGCGCCGCACCCAACGGCCTGGCGGGCGGCGGGGTCAGCCCGCGGGCGCCTCCGTGAGGATCTGGTCCAGGACGGCCTCCAGCATGTCGCAGACCTCTTCCTCACCGAGCGGCACCAGGCGGTCCGTACGGTCCAGGAACGCGACCAGCGGCGCCGCGCTCACCCGGAACAGGGCACGTTCGGCGCCCACTTGAAGGCTGATGAAGACATCACTGAGGTGCTCGGAGGAGACCGGCTCGATCCGCACATCGCCCTCACCGGACGGCCGGCTCAGCCCGTCCAGCAGCAACTCCCGGCCGAACGCCCAGGTAACGGGCGCATCGCCGGGCAGATCGAAGGTGAGCCGGACGGCGTACGGATCGGTGCTGGCGAAGTTCAGCTCCACCGGGATCCGGAACGCGAGCTCCTCCGAGACGACGAAGCTCATGATCACTTCTGCCTGAACTGTGTCGGTCATCAACCACTGCCCCGCACTTGATCAGAGATGGCCGGGTGCATCCCCCATAGCCCTGTGGACGCCATCGTGTGCCACCGGCCGACAGATCACAAGGAGTGAGTTTTCAGATACTGATAGAGAAGGCGAGTGTCGTTAGTGCCGTCTCCGCCATTTTCCGTAGTCGTTCCGTAACGGATCGCAATCGATGCAGTTCATGGGAGGGAAGTGACACTCCCAGCGTCGCAGCGGCCGCCCCGACCTGGATGGGAATGGCCGAACACACCGTGCCGAGGGCATATTCCTGGCGTTCAACGGCCACCTGACCGCGACGCACCGTGTCCAGGCGGTGCAGCAGATCGCCCTCGGTCCGCATGGAGAAGGGCGTTATCGACTGGACGGGGTACCGCGACAGGTGTTCCTTCCTTGATGCCTCGTCAAGCTGCGCGAGCAGACACTGCCCGATCGCATGAGCATGCGCGGTGGTACGAAAGTCGGCCCATTCCTCCACCGGCGGCCGCTCCGGGTCGTCGGTGACCGCCACCATCTCCACCTCGCCCTCGCGGTAGACGGCGAAGTAGACGGCGGCATCCAGCTTCCGACCGGCCACCGCCAGCGCTTCGGAGGCATGGGCCCGCTGCCGGCGTCGGTCCCCGGCCCGGCCGATGGCCTCGGCCGCCTCACCGAAGACGAAGACACCGTTCTCGCGCTGTAGATAGCCCTCGTGCGTCAGGGTCCGCAGCAGGTGGTAGGTCGTCGGCAGCGGCAGTCCGGTTTCTCTGGCGAGTTGCTTGGCCGGCGCGCCATCGGCGTGCGCGGCCACCGCCTCCAACAGTCGCAGTGCCCGCTGCACCGACCCGATCAAGGTGGGATGAGAGGCGGATTCGCCATTCGCCATTGCCAACGCCAATCCCCAGGTCCGCTCGCCGTGGGGCACGGGGCCCCGGTCGCGGGACCCACTCCCGCGACCGCGCGTCTCCCAGGCCCCCGCGATGACGCCCGACCCCGCCCAGGGCATGCTCGGGATTTTCCGGAAACGCCACCATCCGGAAGACGTCTGCGGTCCGCACTCTAGCTCCGGCGATCCGGGCAGCAGGCCGAAAGCGGGAGGAGTTAACCCGCCAGGTGCACCCGGCCGCGAGAGTGGACGGAACCGTCGGGGCAGGCGTTCGGCCTACCAGTCGCTCTTCGACGAGGACGACGACGAACCGCTGATCCTGCGGACGAGGTAGACGACCCCGGCGATCAGGGCCGCTGCGATCAGGATCTTGAACAGCAGGCCGATCAGGATGCCGAACGCGGTGGCGATCATTCCTCCGAAGACCACGATCAGGACGATCGGCACGACGACCCAGGTGACCCACCACGGAAGCCCTGCGAGTATCCCCTTACCAGCCACTGCTCTGCCCTGCTTTCTTTCTGTCGCGATGTCTGTGTCGGTGTCTGTACCGCGCTATCTGTCCATTGCGCTCTCTGTCACACCGATGGCACCGGCCACGGACGACGCTGGCGCCCCGCCGCCTCCGGCTGTCCCATCACCAACGATGCTAGGGCCCGGAACACGGCCGTGGGGGCTTCACAGCCCCGGTGATTCCCTGACCCGTCCCCTACGGGTTCCAGGCCCTTCCCTTAGCTCTCAGGAGGAGAGAAGACCACCATGACCCTGAGGTCCTCGCTGATGTGATGGAACTTGTGCGGCACCCCGGCCGGCACATAGACCACGCTGCCGCGGGCCACCGCCTCCGTCTCCGTCCCCACCGTGATCGCCCCCCGGCCGCTGACCACGAAGTACACCTCGTCCTGGCGGTGCGGCTGCTGCGGATCGACGCTGCCGGCGTCCAGTGCGTACAGCCCGACCGACATGTTGCGCTCCCTGATGAACTGGAGGTACGCGCCCTCGTTCGCCACCCGCTCCGCTTCCAGTTCATCCAGTCGGAAAGCCTTCATGCCGTTCGCACCCCTAGAAGTTTCAGACTCGTCTGCGACGATCTCACCATGAAGCATTTTCTGGTCAAGACGATCGCCAACGCCGCGGCGCTTGCCGTGGCCATCTGGCTGCTCAAGGACATCACGCTGACCGGTGAGAACACCGGCCGGAAGGTACTGACGCTGGTTCTCGTCGCGCTGATCTTCGGGTTGGTCAACTTCCTGGTCAAGCCCGTGGTGAAGCTACTGTCGTTCCCCCTCTTCATCCTCACGCTCGGCCTGATCACACTGGTCGTGAACGCGCTGATGCTGCTGCTGACTTCCTGGCTCGCCGGCAGGGCCGACCTCGCCTTCCATGTGAACGGCTTCTGGACGGCGCTGCTCGGCGGCGTGATCATCTCCATCGTCTCGTGGGCGATGCATGTGATCCTTCCCGACGAGGACTGAGCCTTGACCGACCCGTTCCGCATCTGCTTCGTCTGCACCGGCAACATCTGTCGGTCGCCGATGGCGGAGTCCGTCTTCCGCGCCCGCCTGACGGAGGACGGACTCGACGGCCTGGTCGACGTGGACAGCGCAGGAACCGGTGGCTGGCACGAGGGCGACGGAGCCGACCCGCGCACGGTCGCCGTGCTGCGCGCGGGCGGCTACCCCTCCGCCCACACCGCCCGGCAGTTCCGCACCTCCTGGTTCGACCGCCTCGACCTGGTCATCGCGCTCGACTCCGGTCATCTGCGCGAGCTGCGCCGGCTGGCCCGCACCGCACAGGACGCCGCCAAGGTCCGGCTGCTGCGCTCGTACGCGGCCGACTCCGTGGCGGACGACCTCGACGTACCCGATCCGTACTACGGCGGTTTCGAGGACTTCGAGGAGTGCCTGGAGCAGATCGAGGAGGCCTGCGACGGTCTGCTGACGGCGGTCCGCGCCGCGATCACGGCCCGTACCGTGGTCCCGGCCCGCGCCCCCGAGCACGATCACGACCGGCACGGCACCCGGGCCGCGCACCACCCGCAGGGCAAGGAGGGCGCATGACGGGCGACGGCACCCGCGTCGTACGAGCCGGGCTTCCGGAGCCCGACGCCTACCAGCCGCCCCTCCCCGGGCCGGTGTTCGCGGCCCACTTCCACCTCCCCGGCGACGCCGTCGGCCCCTACACCTACGGCCGGGACGCCAACCCCACCTGGACCCTTCTGGAACGGGCCATCGGCGAACTGGAGTCACCGGACGACAGCGCCCACACCATCGCCTTCGCCTCCGGTATGGCGGCGATCAGCGCCGTCCTCTTCTCCCAGCTGCGCTCCGGCGACGCGGTGGTCCTGCCCAGCGACGGCTACCAGCTCCTGCCGGCCGTCCGCAGCCGGTTGGAGAGCTACGGCATCGAGGTGCGTACGGCGCCCACCGCCGGCGATGCACAGCTCGACTTGCTGGACGGCGCCCGGCTGCTGTGGATCGAGACGCCCTCCAACCCCGGACTCGACGTCTGCGACATCCGGCGGCTGGCCGATGCGGCGCACCGCCGCGGCGCGCTGGTCGCCGTCGACAACACCCTCGCCACCCCACTCGGCCAACGCCCTCTCGACCTGGGCGCGGACTTCTCGGTCGCCAGCGGCACCAAGGCACTGACCGGCCACGGCGATGTCCTGCTGGGATACGCGACCACCCGCGATCCCGCGCTGGCCGACTCCGTACGACTGTGGCGCAAGACCGTGGGCGCGATCCCCGGGCCGATGGAGAGCTGGCTGGCGCACCGCTCGCTCGCGACCCTCGCGCTCCGCGTCCGCCAGCAGTCGGCCGGTGCGCTCGCGCTGGCGACGGCGCTGGCAGACCGCCCCGAGGTCTCGGATCTGCGCCACCCCGGACTGCCGTCCGACCCGTCCCACCAACTCGCCGCCCGGCAGATGCGCCCCGGCCGCTTCGGCTCCGTGGTGTCCTTCACGCTGCCGGACAAGGCGTTCGCGGAGCGATTCCTCTCCGCTCTCACCCTCGTCGACGACGCCACGAGCTTCGGGGGCGTCCGGTCCAGCGCCGAGCGGCGCGCCCGCTGGGGCGGTGACGCCGTGCCCGAGGGCTTCGTCCGCTTCTCGGTCGGCGTCGAGGAGCCGGAGGACCTGATCGCGGATGTGATCCGCGCACTGGACGTGGCCGCAACTTCCTGAGCGCGGCTGGCCGGCAGGGTATCCCCCCTCGTCACCCTGCCGGCCGCGGTTCCGCGTGGCACTCGTCCACATGTTTCACGTGAAACCATGTGTTCCACGTGAAACGAACCGCTCGAACAAGGCTAGTTGACTGAGCGTCAGTGTCCAATCACGCTAGCAACACAGCCCTATCGACAAATTTATAGTTGGCCCGCGACCAGGCTTCCCAGCGGCGCAGGAGGTACGCAATGGATCTGGCTCTGCTGCGCACCTTCGTCACAGTGCACCGGGCCGGCTCCTTCACCCGCGCCGCGGCGTTACTCGGTCTCTCCCAACCCGCGGTGACCAGCCAGATCCGGGCGCTGGAACGGCAGTTGGGCCGCCCGCTCTTCCTCCGCTACGCCCGTGGCGTCACCCCCACCACGATCGGCGATGAACTCGCCCACAAAGTGGCGCCCCACCTGGACGCGCTCACCGAGATCACCGAGGCCGGCCTGGACCGCGATTCGGTCACCCGCACCGTCCACCTCGCCGGGCCCCCCGAGTTCCTGTCCGAGCGCGCACTCCCCGCGCTGACCCCGCTGATCGCCCAGGGCCTGTCCCTCCGCACCGCGTTCGGCTCCGCGGACGACCTCCTGACCGGCCTGGCCGCCGGTCACCACGACCTGACCGTCACCACCACCCGGCCACGCGGCGGGCTGCTCACCGCCACCCCGCTGTGCGACGAGGAACACGTGCTGATCGCCACGCCGCGCTGGGCGGCCCAGTTGGGCGGCCCGGCGATGGTGCAGGCCGGAGGCGTCCGCGTACTGGACCCGGTACCGCTCGTCGAGGTGCACGAGAGCCTGCCGCTGATCGCCCGCTACTGGTCCACGGTCTTCGACGCCAAGCCCGCGGCCTCCGCCGCCATCATCGCGGCCGACCTGCGGGCGGTGCTGACCTGCGTCGCGGCCGGTGCGGGGCTCGCCGTACTGCCCCGCTATCTGTGCGCCGACGCGCTGGCCTGCGGTGAGGTCGTCGCCCTGCTCGACCCGCCGGTACCCCCGCTGCGCACGTACTTCCTCGCCGTACGGACCGGCACGCTCGGTCTGCCGCATATCGCCCGGGCGCACGAGTGGCTGCTGCGCTCCGCCGTCGACTGGTGACGACGGGGCAGGGGTTTCACCAGGGCCTGGGTGCGGCATCTGTCGACTATGACCGTACGGCCAGTCGTCAAACGCACCGCCCGCGCGATCCTGCTCGACGGCGCGGATCTCGTTCTGATCAAGCGCACCAAACCGGGCCGAGCCCCGTACTGGATCACTCCCGGCGGCGGGGTCGAGCCCGAGGACGCCACCGTCATCGACGCCCTCCACCGTGAGCTGGACGAAGAGCTGGGCGCGAAGATCAAGGACGTGGTACCGGTCTTCGTCGACACCGTCGAGCACTTCAGCGACGGCGGGGTGGACGGCGTGAAGGTGCAGCACTTCTTCGTCTGCCGACTCGACTCGATGGACCCCGCACGCCGCCACGGACCCGAGGTCGACGAGCCCTGCGGGGACTACGAGATCGTGCGGGTGCCCTTTACCCGCGTCGGCATCGCCTCCGTCGAGGTCGTACCGCTGTCCCTGCGGCACTACCTGGACGGCAACATCGAGGGCGTACGGGCGATGCACGCCCCCGATCTGGGCTGAGGCCCCCGGTCTGGGCCGAGCGGCCGGACGGACCGCAGCGCGACAGCGCGGGACGGGCGCCGTGTCAGCGCGGGACGGGCGCCGTGTCAGCGCGGGACGGGCGCCGTGTCAGCGCGAAACGGCGCTCGCAAGCGCGAGACGGATCGCGGCGGCGCACGACGGTCCGCGTCAGTCGTCGCGCCGGTCGAACCACCCGCGGAATTCCGGCTCGTCCTCTGCGGGCCGGCGCGGCTGGGCGCGCGCCAACACCCGCTCCACCCGGTCGAGGAACTCCGCATTCAGCCCCTCGACCACGTCCCCCCGACCCCGGTCGCGCGGCCGGGCGCGGTACGCCGCTCCGGACCGCGGGTCCCGGGAGGCGGCGGCCGGTGCCGGCGTCCGGTGCGGCAGGTCCTCCGAGTGCTCGTGCGGCCCGCCCCGCAGGAGCTCGTCCTTGCGCTCGGTGCGCCGGAAGGGCTGCCGCTCACCCGCCTCGGCCGCGGCACCGAAGTAGTCGCCGCCCTTGCGCTTAAAGTCGTCCGTGCCCCAGGCCCGGGCGCCGCGCTGCTGCGCGGGGACCTTCTGTAGATGCGGAATGTGCTTGGCGCAGTGGATGTACGCCTCCTCGACCTCGACCGTGACCCACAGCTGGGCCCTCCGGCCCGGTATCGGGTCGACCGGCAGGTAGGGGTGTTCGGCCCGCATCTCCTCGTCCATCACGACCCGCGCCCGTCCGTTGACGTGCAGACCGATCCGGTCGCGAGTGAAGTCGATCATCAGGAGGCCCAGGCGCGGGTTCTCCGAGATGTTGCCGACGGACGCCATGACACCGTTGCCGCGGTACTCCGGGTACGCCAGGGTCCGTTCCCCGAGCACCTGGAGGAACCCGGGCGGGCCGGCCCGGAACGTCGAGTCGCACTCACCGTGCCGGTCGGCGGTGGCCAGGAAGAACATCTCCTGACGGGCCACGAACTCCTGCATGCGGGCGTTGAGGTGGTCCAGCACCTGATCCGCGTAGAACCGGTCGGCACGCTGCGTGGTGCCGAGGCGCTGCTGCACCAAGTGCTCGCCGTCGCTTCCAGGACGCTCCTGCCGAGGCATGTCCTGCCCCTCCCCTGTCGGCCCGTGTTCGCCCTGTGCTGCCAAGACCTCAATCTCCTGCCGCGACCAGCTCTTCGATGGAGTCATGCCGTATGCGGTCGGTCGGGATGCCGACCCCTACCAAAGCGTCCACACCGCTGCGGATCAACCCGGGCGGCCCGGAAAGATAGGCGTCGTACTCGCGGAACGGTCCGTGTTGCCGTACTGCGTCCGGAAGTTGCCCGGTTTCGAGGGTGGTCGTGCCGCGGGCCGTGGGTCCGGTGGCGACGACCGGGCGCACGGAGAGCCAGGGGTGGGACTGCTCCAGGCGCAGCATGGTGTCGAGGTCGTAGAGGTCATGGCCGCTGCGGGCGCCGTAGAAGACGTCGACCGGGCGCCGGACGCCGTGTTCCGCGACGTCCTCGACGAGGGCCTTGATGGGCGCGATGCCGGTACCGCCGCCGACGCACAGCAGGCCGTTGCGGGTGGAGTGGTCGACGGTCATCGAGCCGGCCGGCGCACCGAGCCTGATGACGTCACCGGGACGGGCGCGGTGGACCATGGCGTTGGAGACCCAGCCGGCCGGGACCGCCTTGACGTGGAACGACAGCAGACCGTCCGAACGCGGCGCGGCGGCGAAGGAGTAGTGCCGCCAGACCCGCGGCCACCAGGGCGTCTCGATGCTGGTGTACTGCCCGGCGAGGAACGGGTAGGGCTGGTCGGGGCGGACCGTGACCACGGCGATGTCGGGCGTCCGTAGCTCGTGCGAGACGACCTCGGCCTGCCACCAGGCCGGCGCCACGGCCTCGTTCTCGGCCGCCGCGTCGATCATGATCTGGGAGATCGCGGTGTAGGCGCGCACCCATGCGGCCTCGGTCTCCGGCTCCCAACTCGACGTCGCATAGCGTGCGAGCGCGTTGAGCAGGCATTCGCCGACGGCCGGGTAATGGTCGGGCAGGGTGCCGTACTTGCGGTGGCCACGACCGAGGTTCGCGAGGTACGCGGTGAGGATGTCGGCGTCGTCGACGTGCTGGGCGGCGGTGAGCAGCGCCTTGAACAGCCGGTCACGCTGGGTGTCCATCGAGGCGGGGAAGAGCGCCCGCAGATCGGGGTGCTGGACGAACAGCAGCGCGTAGAAGTACGAGGTGACCTTGTCGGCCACCGGCTCGATGTCCGCCATCGTGCGACGGATGAGGATCGCGTCGGGCGAGGCGGGGGCCGCGGAGGCGGCCGAAGCCTTCACGGCTTCGAGCGAGGGCTCCGGCGCGGGAGCGGCCGGGGGCGGCTTGGGGGCGAAGACGGAGGAGGCCGGGGCGGGCGCGGGGGCAGCCGCGGTCGGGGCCTGGGGCGGGGTCTGAGCTTGGGGCTGAGCTTGGGTTTGGGGTTGAGCTTGGGCTCGGGGCTGGGGCTGAGCTTGGGCTTGATGCTGGGGCTGGAACGCGTTCGGAGCCGGGGCCGGGCCCATGTTCGGGGCCGGAGCCACGTTCGGGGCCGTCGGCGATGCGCCGGTGGGGGCGCCGAGGGGGTGTGCCGATTCGTGTACGGGCTCGGGCTCACGGCTCGGCGGTACGTAGGGAGAGAAGGGATCGGCATAGCCGGAGGGCGCTGCGGGCTGCTCGGCCGATGCCGTGGGCCGGCGGTCCGTCTCGCGGTGGGGCTGCGGAACCTGCGGCTCCGCCTCGCGCTCACGCTCAGCCGCGGTGCCTACTGGCCGAATCGGGTTGACCGGCCGGCTGGGTATCCGCTCCCGGCCTGGCCATTCGACCCGTTCGCCCCGTTCACCCTGTTCATACGCTTCGCGTCGTCCGTACTGGTCATTCGGCTCGCCGGTGCCTCTTCGCTCGCTGTGCTCGTTGCGCGCACTCCGGTCGCTCGACTCGGTCCGACCGTCCGGATCCTGGCGGCCCTGAACGTCATGTCGCTCCTGCTGTTCCTCGGAGGACTTCTTTGCCGGCGGAGTGAACCAACCCCAATCGCCGCTGCTGCCGCCAGAAGAGCCGCCGTCGGCCGACGTGGTGGTCGGAGCGTCCATGGTCTGCCTCGCCTCGAACGTCTTACGGTTGTCTTCGCACTTCCGTGGATCGGAACTGCCCGGAATTCCCCCGCCCTGCCCCGGAATTCTTAATCAACTCAAGCGATCCCGGCAACATACCCCAAAGCGGACAAATCTCACTCCGCCGCAACAATGCGGAGCAGATGCCGCGTCAGCAGCATGCCACCCCAGCCCATCACAACGGACAAACAGTCGGAAGTCCGGGTGTCACGGACCGCTTCGCCGCTAGGCTGACGAGCTTTGCCCGCTACTTCGCGACCCGCGCAACCTCTCACATCCGCCAAGCCGGACTCGACCATACCGGCAGTAGTTGAAACCACAAGACCTGATCTTGGAACACTCCGCGCGACCCTTCCGATTTCGGTGATCCTGCCCACAGAGGGCAATTTCACTGGATACAGCGGGTGATTCCCTCGCAGAATGCTCGGAATTACCGGCCGGTACGGACCAGTTCATATGCCTCGCGCAGATCACGTCCCAAGTACGCATATGAGGCCAGGTCACTGACGTGGTGATCAGCATTCACGGCCACGGACCGGGGGACCGCTGCGAACAGCTCGGTGTCCGACCGGGAGTCGCCGTACGCCACACAGTCGGCCCGGGTAAGTCCGTACTGCACACAGAGTTCATCCGCGACCCGCAGCTTGGCGGCCGACGTGAGGATGCCGGCCGCCTCGACCGGCCGCCGGATCGGCACCGCGGGCCAGCGCGAACCGTGCGCGGCGTCGGCTCCCCAGTCCAGCAGCCGCTCGACGAAGAAACAGGGCGACAGGGATATCACGGCGCACCGTTCACCACGCGCCCGGATATCCGCCCATACCTCACGAATTCCTGCCAGCCAGGGCGCACCGTCGAAGGCCGCCGCCACATGGCACTCAGTCAGCTCGGCGGCCCACAGGTCGCACGCCCGCTGTGCGTATTGCAGCGGCGTCAGCTCCTCCGCCACGAACCCGCGCTCCAGCTCGGCGATCTCCCGCTCCAACCCGAGCTGTCGGGAGATCTCCACTGCGGCAGCGGACCCGTGGAGCAGGGTCCCGTCCATGTCGAACAGATGCAGCGTGCCCATGAAGCGGAGCCTATGGGGTGCTCGCAACGTCCCGTGGGCGTCCGCCGGATCAAGGCCGAAATGACCACGGTGGGGAGGGGACTCGGCAGAGGGACTCAGCGATAGGGGACTCGGCGGTAGGGGGGCGAAGAGGGACACGGGAGTGGAGGCGAAGAGGGAGAGGGGGAGAGGGAGGGGAGGGGGAGAGGGGCGCTCATGGCTGGGAAGACGCGGCGTTCGGGCCGTACTCAAGGGCGCGTATCCGCGGATACTCCCGCCGGCAGATGTACGGTGCGGCGCCGGCCGCGACCGTGGATCCATGCAGCAGCTCAACCGTCCCGTCCGCCGGGCCCTCCTCGTCGTCCATGTCGCCGTCTCCGTCAGCTGGCTCGGCCTGACCCTCGGGCTGCTGACACTCAGCATCACCGGCTATACGACCGGCTCCCCCGGCATGGCAGCGGTCGCCTATCGCGCAATGAAGATCTTCAGCGACTGGCTGGTCCTCCCGCTCGCCCTGGTCACGTTGGTCAGCGGGCTGGTGCTGTCGCTCGGGACCCCATGGGGCCTGGCCAGGCACCGCTGGGTCTACACCAAGTTCTGGCTGACGGTCGTCACCGTGCTCCTGTCGGTCCTTGCGCTTCGTCCGGGCATCGACGACCTGGCGGCCGAGGCGGCGACCGGCGCTCCGGCCCCCGACATCAATCTCCTCGTCGCACCCTCCGTCGCCACGGCCACGTACCTCTTCCTCACCGCGATCTCCGTCCTCAAGCCCTGGGGGCTGACCAGGCGCGGCCGCCGACTGCGCGAGGCACAATCGGCCGAGGCCCGCGCACACCGGACGCAAAAGAGCGGCCAGGACGGCGCGGGCGCCCGGAACGACGGCGCGGGCGCCCGGGACCCTGGCGCGGGCGTCCGGGACCCTGGCGCGGGCGTCCGCTAGGAAGACCTCGCCAAGAGGGCGGGGGAGCACCTCGGCCAGCGCGTACGGAACGCAACCGGCAGCGGGCCTTCGTCAGGCGAGCCCCGCCTCCGCTATCGCCGCGGCGACGATCTGGTGGTCCTGTTCGGGAGCACCGCCGCCGAAGCCGACCGCACCGATCAGTCGACCGTCCCGGTGGAGCGGCACACCGCCCGCGAGGAACAGCAGCGGCCGGTCCAGCGCCGTGGGCAGCGTGTGGAAGAGCCCGTCAGGCCGTACGAGGTCGACGAGGTCGGCGGTCGGCGCGTCCAACTGGAGTGCGGTGTACGCCTTGCGGGTGCTGGTCTCCCCCGAGATCAGCACGGCCTCGTCGTCCCGCCGGAAGCCGATCAGCTGCCCGCCCGCATCCAGAACGGTGACGCTGCCGCGCACACCGAGGGCTTCGGCGGCCCGCACGGTGCCCTGGATGAGGCCGTCGGCGTCGCGGGTGGTGAGGGGGCGGACAGTCGGGGTGACGGTGGAGGTCGCAGCGGGCGTCGGGGTGGAGGTGGTGGTGGTCATGAGGGGTGTCCTTCAGGGGTTGTGGTGCTGTTCGCGCCAGCGGCGCGAGGGAACTCAGGGGAACTCAGGTGTCGTGCAGGTCATGGACCTCTGGTCCATCAGCCTTGAGCCCTGGTCCGTCAGTCCTTCAGTCCTGATCCGTCAGTTCTGGACTGCCGGTACGGGCTCGTCGACGGCGGTGACGGGTCCACCCGCGGCCACCACAGAGCCGCGCTCCTTCTGACGCCGCTCCAGGGCGGAGGCGAATATCGCCACGGCGAGCGCCGCTACCGTCATCAGCGCACCGACCCAGTTGGGCGCCGTGTAGCCGAGGCCGGAGGCGATGACGATCCCGCCGAGCCAAGCGGCCAGCGCATTGCCGAAGTTGAAGGCCGCGATGTTCCCGGCCGAGGCGAGGGTGGGCGCCGACGCTGCCTGGTCCATCACCCGCTTCTGTAGCGGCGGCACGGTCGCAAATCCGAAGGTGCCGATCAGCGCGATGGTGATGGTCGCGCCGAGCTTGTCGTGGGCGGTGAAGGTGAAGGCGGCCAGCGAGAGTGCCAGACCGGTCAGCGACACATAGAGCATCGGCATCATGGCGCGGTCGGTGAAACGGCCGGAGACCAGGTTCCCGATGACCATGCCGAGTCCGAAGACGGCCGTCAGCCAGATGACGGAGGACGACGCGAAGCCGGTGACCTCGGTCATCATCGAGGCGAGGTAGGTGACGGCGGCGAAGACACCGCCGAAGCCGAGGATCGTCATCAGCATCGCCAGGCCGACCTGCGGGTTGCGGAAGACCGCGAGCTCGCTGCCCATCGGGGCCGCCGCCCTCGCCCGCTGCGCCGGGACCAGTTTGACGATGCCGAGCAGGCCGATCAGACCGAGCGCGGTGATGGCGTAGAACGTGGTGCGCCAGCCGAACTGCTGGCTGAGCATCGTGCCGGCCGGTACGCCCACGACATTGGCGATGGTCAGACCGCTGAACATCAGCGAGATGGCGGTGGCCCGCTTCTGTGGCGCGACCAGATCGGCAGCCACGAGGGCTCCGATGCCGAAGAACGCACCGTGCGTGAAGGCGGCGACCACGCGGCCGGCCAGCATGATCCAGAAGTTGGGCGCCACGCCTGTGAGCAGGTTGCCCACGATGAACAGGCCCATCAGCAGCATCAGCATCTGCTTGCGCGTGAAACGCGTACCGAGGGCCGTCATCAGCGGGGCGCCGACGACCACGCCGAGGGCGTAGATGGTCGTCGCGTACCCCGCGAGCGGGATGGAGATGCCGAAGCCGGCTGCCATGTCGGGCAGCAGGCCCATGACCGCGAACTCGGTCGTTCCGATCCCGAAGGCACCGATGGCAAGCGCCAGGAGTGCGAGAGGCATGACGGATCCCTTCGATAATTGCGTCCGTCGCTTACGAGCGTCCACAATAATTGCAGACGCCGACTAAATGCAAGCGCGGGATATTTCGATGGTGTCCTATCCTGGTTGGTGCGCCCCTTGAGGAGGTCTTCGATGACGCAGCAGACGCGCGAGAAGCGGGAACCGCAGAAGCGGTCCGCGGCCGCACAGCCGGCGGCCTCGGCCGGGCCCAGCTGCCCGCCGGCACCCGCGCCCGGGCTCGCCCAGGGCTGGTGCGCGCTCTCCGCCCTGCACGGCCGCATCGAGTCGCACATCGAACGCGCGCTCCAGGCGCAGCACGACCTCAGCGTCCGTGAGTTCTCGGTCCTCAACGTGCTCAGCGAGCAGCACGACGGCCCGGGTGGCCACCTGCGGATGCACCAGGTCGCGGACGCCGTCGTCCTCAGCCAGAGCGCCACCACGCGCCTGGTCACCCGGCTCGAAGACCGCGGACTGCTCTCGCGCTACCTGTGCCCCGACGACCGCCGCGGCATTTACACGGACGTCACGGCCGAGGGAATCGCGCTCCTGGTGGAGGCCCGGCCCACGCACGACGGTGCGCTGTGCGAGGCCCTCCAGGACGCCGCACAGCGCCCCGAGCTGGCCCCGCTGGTCACCGCCGTCGAAGCGCTCGCACCGACAGAACGCTGACCGGCGGGGGAGAGGCCGGCGGGCAGGCCGCGGTAGGTCCAAACCGGCCGTCTGCCCGCCGTCTCCCCAAGAGCGCGGCATAGGGTCGCGCCCATGAGCGACATCGAGATACGCCACGCCACCGAAGCCGACCTGCCCGCCATCGTCGCCATGCTGGCCGACGACCCGTTGGGCGCCGCCCGCGAGACGCCGGACGACCTGGCTCCGTATCGGACCGCGTACGAGGCACTGGCCGCCGATCCGCAGCAACACCTGATCGTGGCCGTACGCGAGGGGCGGACGATCGGCACCCTCCAGCTCACGGTCATCCCCGGTCTGTCCCGGCGCGGCGCCGTCCGCTCGATCATCGAGGGCGTACGGATCCACCGCGATGAGCGCGGCAGCGGCCTGGGCAGCCAGCTCGTCGAGTGGGCGGTCGCGGAGTCCCGCGCCCTCGGCTGCCAGATGGTGCAGCTCACCTCCGACGCGACCCGGGTCGATGCCCACCGCTTCTACGAGCGCCTCGGGTTCGAGGCCTCCCACCTGGGCTTCAAGCTCATGCTCTGACGGGTCCGGCGTCCGCCCGCCGTGCGCGCCCGCGCGCCCGGTGGGCCTTCTGCCGACAGGCACCGCCGCAGTACCGCGCGGGCCGCCCGGTGCGCGCCGCCGCGACCGCCGCGCCGCACACCTCACATCGAGTTTCGTTACTCTTTACGCCACCGGTCGGGAGTTTCGTTACGGCCGATCGCGTCCGCAGCGCATCGCACACCAGCGCCGTCATCCGCCCTTCCGCGCCCCCCTCGGACTCCGGCCCCCTTCCGGCCCGTTCCATCGCCAGACAGCCCACCAGCAGCGCCCTGAGGTCCGTTATCCCGACGTCCTTCCGCACCTCGCCGGCCTGTTGGGCCCTGATGAGCAGGGCCTCCAGGGCATCGTCGAAGTCCTTCCCCACGCCCGGCGACGGCTCGAAACGCCCTGCTCCGGCCGCTTCCAACGCGTCACACAACGCCTTGTTCCGTGACGCGAGCCGCACCACGGAGGACAGGAAGCGGAAGAACACCCCGCCGGGGTCCTCGACATCGACCAAGTCCCTTGCGGTATCGGTGAACAGCTCGATCCGCTCCACGATCGCGGCCCTGAACAGGGCTTCCTTGGAAGGGAAATGGCGGTAGACGGTCCCCGCCCCGACCCCGGCACGGCGTGCGATCTCCCCGAGGGGAACGCCCAACCCCTGTTCCTCGAAAGCGGATCGGGCCGCTTGGAGCACCAGAGCCCTGTTGCGCCGCGCATCCGCACGCGCGGGCGCACCACCGCCCTCCATCACCGTCGGGCCTCCTGAAACACATGGACATCCGGATCGCGCGCTCCGGAAATATCAACCGGGTCGCTCATTCCGATTCTATGGGAGGGTCCGAACATGATCGTTGAGGGCTTGTGAGTGGCTACGAGCGGCGCAACGGGCGAACAGGGCGATGCGGTGGCCACCGGCTGCCGGCGGCCACCGGACCGTATGCGCGCGCACCCGCGATGCCACGAGGCTCGAGGACCGAGGACCGAGGACCGAGGGCCGAGAACCGGGGCCCGCGCCCTGGACACGGCCGGCGCTGACGTACAAACCGTCGACGTGACCAGCCCCGCGACGCTGAAGCCCGCGCTCGGCGTACGTACGGCGTCTTCAGCGTCCAGCCTGCCTCCGGGGCTCCCGATGCGCCACCGGACCACTTCCCTGGCGGCACCGGATCGCGGCCGGCCGCGCCACTGCGCGTGGGAGGTGTCTTCCCGATCTCCGTAGGCCTGCGACGCCCAGCACCGCGCAGGTCCCTCAACTCCGGTTCATGCACACAGAGTTCTGGGGCCGTGTTTCACGTGAAACACGGCCCCAGAAGCAGCAGGAACGCCTTAGCGCGCGACGACCGCATCCCATGCCGCGCCCGCCGCCACCGCCGCGCCCTCGGCGTCGACGGCCACACCCAACGCGCGCAGCCCGCCCGCCAGGGCATCCAGCGACGCCGTGACCACGGCCCGGTCGGCGGCACGGCCGTAGTGGTTCACCCGGATCATCTCCTTGGCCAGCGTGCCGGCCGCGGCCTGCACCGGAACCGTTGCGTCCACCGTGAGCGCGGCGGTCACGATCTCCCGGGCGTCGACTCCCTCGGGGGCCCGGAGCGTCGTCGCGGCCGGCGCCGCGTCCTGATCACGCGCAACGTACGGGGCGAGCCCACCCAGTGCCCGCACACCGGCCCGGGTCGCCGCGGCCGCCGCCCGGTGCCGGGTGATGACCGCGTCCAGCCCCTCGGCGTCGATACGGTCCACCGCCTGCTCCAGGGCGAGCATCTCCAGCTGCGCCGGGGCATGCGGCAGCGCGGTGCGACCACCGTCGATCCAGCGCTCCTTCCAGTCCAGCAGCGAGAGGTACGAGCGGCGCGGAGCCTGCTCATTGACGGCGATCCGCTCCCACGCCCGAGCGCTGACCGAGGCCACGGACACGCCGGCCGGCCCCGCCATCGCCTTCTGCCCGCCGATGACGCACAGGTCCACGCCCCACTCATCGGTGAGCAGCGGCTCGGCGCCCACCGAAGCGACCGCGTCCAGCATCAGCAGCGCGCCGTGCTCGCGCACCACGGCGCCGATCTCGGCGACGGGGTTGGTGTTGCCGGTGGCGGCTTCGGCGTGCACCAGGCTGACGAAGTCGATCTGCGGGTGCTCCCGCAGCGCCTCCGCCACCTGCTGCGGGTCCACCGCACCGGTGAACGGCGCGCTGATGGTGACCACCTCCGCACCGCAGGACCGCAGCCAGCCGCCGAAGGTCTCGCCGTACGGGCCGGTGATGATGTTGAGCGCGGTGCTGCCCGGCCGCACGGCGGAGCGGATGCAGGCCTCCAGCGGCAGCAGCGCCTCGCCCTGCATCGCCACGACATCGCAACGGGTGCGCATCAGCGCGGCAACCTTGTCCTCGATCCGCGCGAACTGGGCCGCGGTGAGCGGCGCCAGGTCGAGCAGGTTCGGGGCGGTGGATTTCGCGGTCGGGTCAGACACAGCAGTCACAGGGCCTTCCAGCGGTAGCGAGCCGCCTCGACGCGGCTCCTGACGTCTGGCTCCGACTGTACGTGCGTCGACCTCGCCCGCACCGTACGGCCCCGGCGCCCCTCGGTGCGGGCAGTCTCACACCCGCCAGCCTTCCGGATCCACCCCGCCGGGCACCGGGTCCGACGGCTCGTACGGCCCGCGGGTGAACACGAAGGTGCCGAGGTCCAGATGGCTGACCGCACCGTCCCGGTCCCGCACCACCCGCAGCGTCTCGCCCGCGTAATAGCCGTCCAACCCCGTCCAGGTGCCGTCCTCCTCGGCCCGGAAGCGGGAGGCCCGCCCCGACCGTGACAGGGGTGCGAGCTCCAGCCCGCGCTCGGCCCGCAACCGCAGCACATGGGGTTTCGCGCCCCAGTACCAGGGGCCGGTCAGCGCCAGCAGCTCCGGATCCAACGGTCCGGGCAGCGGGCGCCAGGGCTCCGGGATCCGGGGCTCGTGCTCGGCCACGATCCCGGCGAGATCGGCCGCAACGGCCGGGACGTCCGGCCCCGACGTGCAGTTGGCGAGGACGATGCCGGCCACGTCCTCCTCGGTGTCGGTCCACAGCGCCGCCAGGAACCCGGGCATCGACCCGGTGTGCCCGACCAGCGTGCGCCCCGCACGACGTGCCAGCTGAAGCCCCAGCCCGAACCCCGCATCCCACCCGCCCGCTTCCGGCGGTACGGCCGGCGTCCGCATCTCGGCCAGGCTCGTCGCGCTCAACACCCGCTCATCGCCCCGCAGCAGGAACCCCGCCCACCGGCACAGGTCCTCCAGCGTCGACCACAACTGCCCCGCCGGACCCATCAGCCCGGTGTCCTGGGCGGGTTCGGGCAGCATCGCATCGGCCCAGGGATGCACCGCCCAGCCACCCGCGTGCGGCATCTGCGGATGCAGCGTCGTACGGCCCATGCCCAGCGGTGCCAGCACCTCGCGCCGTAGCGCCTCGTACCACGGCGTACCGCCCCGCAGGCGTTCGACCAGCGCACCGAGCAGCGCATAGCCGGGGTTGGAGTAGTGGTGCCGCCGCCCGGCGGGGAGCCGCTGCGGCCGGGCGTCGAAGAGATCGGCGGGCTCCGGCCGCAGTTCCCCCGAGGTCCGCTCCCACCACGGGCCCCGGGTCTCCGCCGCCAACCCTGAGCTGTGGGAGAGCAGTTGGGCGACCGTCGCATGCGGCACCGGTGTGTCCTCCAGATGTCTGCCGACCGGGTCCGCCAGTTGCAGCAACCCCTCGTCCCGGAGTCTCAGCACCATCACGGCGATGAAGGTCTTGGTGATCGACCCGATCCGGTACTGCACATCGGCGTGCGGCACTTCCCCTTCGACCGAACTTCGCGCCCCGGTCCACACGGCCCGCCCACCGCGGACCACCGCACCCACCATCGAGGGCGCCCGCCCCTCGGCCTGTCCGACGGCCAACCTGCGCAGCAGCGCCCGCCGTGTCTGGGGCAGCAGCTCCGCGAACGCCTCGCAGGTGTCGAGCGGCACCCGGGCACGGCCGTCCGTGCCGGTCCCACTCCCCTCGGCCTCGTACGACTCCGCGGACTCGGTGATGGTCATGGCGCTCCTCAACGACAGATCCGAACCAGCCGCTCCAGCCGGTCCAGGGACGGCGACCAGCTTCGCCCTTCCTGCCCCGCCGTTCCAGCCCGGCCGCCCGTCCGGCGCCTCGCCGCGTCAGCGCGGCACCACCGCCTCGATCAGCGCCCCCAGCTCGGCCTGTTCGTCCTCAGGAAGCCAGCGGGCCGCATGCACCATGTGCAGCGCGGCCCGCAGCCGCATCCGATCCTCGTCCGTCCCCAGGTAGCCGAGGTAGGCCGGGAGGGTCAGCCCCAGCGCCTTGAGCTCGGACCGGGCGCACCACCGCGACAGCAGCTCTCGCACCCGTCCCTCGACCGTCTCGTCGAGAGCCCACGTCGTCGCTGCCCCTTGATCCGGCACGGTCCCACCGGCCGCAGGAGCCGTGCCCCTCAGGCCCTCCGCAATCGCGAAGCGGTTCCAGTCGCCGTACGGGCCGTCGGGCACGTCGCCCACCCGCTGCGCGGCGCGCAGGAAGTAGTCATGCGCCAGGGCGGACCGGCCGAGACTGCGGTGGGCGTGGGCCATGTTCAGGTACAGCGACGGATAGAAGGTCTGCACCCGCTCGTCCCCCACCCGGTCGGCCCGGTCCAGGCACTCCTGGTTCCAACGCAGCGTCTCCTTGGGCGAGTTCTGATGCCGCGCGAGATAGTGCGCGGCGATACATGCCTCGTAGTCGTCGACCGCCCTGTCCCACGCCTGTTGGAAGAGCCCGAGCGCCAGCTCTGCCCGCCCCTCCGCCTCGGCCTGCATGCCCCACACGCACAACTGCACCACAGGCAATTCCGGATCCACCGGTGCGCTCCCCTCGTCAGCCATCCGTCGTCAGTCCTCGCCCCTCTGCACCGGCATCACCAGCGTCGTAAAACTTCCTTGGTCGGCGGAGCGGACCACCACGGGCCGGTCCACCGAGGCGATCTCCAGCAACACATCGGGCCCCACTCCGGCCTCCAGCACGGGCACAAGTACCGCCGGATCGAAGCTGATGCGCAGCCCCGGCCCCGTGCGAATCACCGGGAGGCGGACGGGTTCTCGCCCTCCCCCCGACACCTCCACCACCTGGTCGGCCGCGGGCCTCAGCCTGGTTTCACGTGAAACACCACGCGCTGTTTCACGTGAAACGTCGACCGCTGTTTCACGTGAAACCACGTCCTCGCTCCGACTACCGGCGCCAGCACCCACCCCGCCGCCCGCAGCGACCGACAACAACACCGCCCCCGCCCGCCCGGTCACGGCATCCCGCAGCCCCACCCGGTCGACGATGATCCGGTGGCGAACGGTCTCCAAGCCCTCCAGCACCAGCCGGTAGTCCGGAAACGCCTCCGGCCCGGAACCGTCGGCGAGGCCGCCCACCGCCTCGCGGCAGTCCCCCTCGCTCCGCAGCCGAACCCCCTCGACGCCCCCTCGGCACTCCACCTCGACCGTGTCCTGCCGTACGGCCCACTCCGCCAGGCTCCGCGCCGTATCCGCGGCGATCAGCACCTGCCGTGGCCCACCGTCGAACTCCGACGGCCGCAGTACGCGCACCGCCAACCGATAGCGATCCGTGGCCACCCAGCGCACCTCTCCCTCGCCGAGTTCGAGCAGGACGCAGCCCAGCACCGGAAACTCCTCCTGTGCCGCTCCGGTCGCGGCCGCAGGGGCCACCTGGCGTACCGCACTGGCGAGTTCGGCCCCGCCCACTCGCGCCCGCGCCCCGTTGCCGGGGTGCTCCGCGTCGCCGGCCACCTCGCCCAGGAGCCCCGCGACCACCGCCCGCGCCTCGTCCGCCGCGCGCCGCGTCCGCTCCAGATGCGCCTGTAGCGTGCGGCGCGCCGCATCTGCCGGTCCGTCCAGCACGACCGCGACATCCACCAGCGGCAGCCCCGCCTCCCGCAGCCGCCGCAGCCGCACCGCCCGCGCCGTCTGCCCCGCCCCGTATCGCCGGTACCCCGTCACGGCGTCCACCCGAGCCGGCCGCAGCACCCCGCAGTCGTCGTAGAACCGCAGGGCGCTCGGTGTCAGGCCCACCCGCCGCGCGAACGCACCGATGCCCAACAGGTCTTCGCTGTCGTCCATGGCTGCGATTGTGGAGTTTCAACCAGGCTGAAGGTCAAAGCCGCCCGGGCCGGGCAGCGCCGGCAGGACCGGACCCGGCGGGCGGCACCGCCTCAGGCGGTCAGCGCCGTTGCCGCGCTGCGGAAGGTGCGTCGATAGGTCTGTGGTGACACCCCCACCGCGCTGTGCAGATGCTGGCGCAGCGAGGTCCCGGTTCCGAAGCCCGCGTGATGGGCGACGAGGTCGATCGACCAGTCCGTCGTTTCCAGCAGGTGGCGGGCGCGTTCGATGCGCTGGCCGGCGAGCCACTGGCCGGGGCTCATACCGACCTCGTCGCGGAACCGCCGGGTGAGGGTCCGCACGCTGACACGAGCGTGCGTGGCCAGCGAAGCCAGACTGAGGGGCTCGTCGAGGCGCTCCAGCGCCCAGGCCCGGGTGGCCGCGGTACCGCCCGTCGACGGCTCGGGAACGGGCTGCCGGATGAACTGCGCCTGACCACCGTCCCGCCAGGGCGGCACCACACACGAGCGGGCCACCTCGTTGGCGATCGCGCTCCCGTGGTCCCGGCGCACGATGTGCACGCACAGATCCACTCCGGCGGCAGCTCCGGCGGAGGTGAGGACGTCTCCGTCGTCGACGAACAGCACGTTGGGGTCGACCCGGACGGTGGTGAACAGCTGCTGCAACCGGGCGGCCTCCTGCCAGTGCGTGGTGGCCGGACGGTGATCGAGCAGCCCGGCGGCGGCCAGGGCGAAGGCGCCGGTACAGATGGCCACCATCCGCGTCCCGGGCTGCACGTGGCCCAGCGCCGTCCGCAGGTCGTCGGAGAGGTGGCCGTCCTCGCGGATCGCCTGTAGCGCATGCGACGGGGGGATGACGACGGTGTCCATGCCGGCGAGCACGGAGGCGTCCTCGGCGACAGCGATCTCGTAGTCGGCTTCGGCGCGTACCGGGCGCCCGTCCACACTGCACGTCACGACGGAGTAGAGCGGCTCCCCCGCGACACTGCGCGCGGCACCGAAGATCCGGGCGGGGATCCCCAGCTCAAAGGGGATGACACCGTCCAACGCGAGGACACCGACGTGATGCATGACCCGATTCTTTCAAACGTTGGCCATCAGGACACCGCCAGACGCTCCCCCGCCAGTGAAAGCTGGCGGCATTCCGGGAAACGCACCCGTCCGGCAGGTCGTGCGGCGCCCGGCCACCGCTTTCCGTACGAAGGAGTCGCCATGTCCCAGACCCCGGTCCCGCAGATGCGTGCCATCAGCCAGGACACCGCGGGAGGCCCCGAGGTCCTGAAAATGATCACGACCGACCGGCCCGTGCCCGGCCCGACCGAGATCCTGGTCCGGGTGCATGCGGCGGGCGTCAATCCCGTCGACTGGAAGACGCGCGCCCGAGGCACGCTCGTCAACGGCGCCACTCCGCCGTTCACCCCGGGCTTCGACGTGTCCGGTGTGGTGGAGGCGGTCGGCGCCGGGGTGACGCTCTTCGAGCCGGGCGACCGGGTCTTCGGCATGCCGCGCTTCCCGCACCCCGCCGGCGCCTACGCCGAGTACGTCACCGCTCCGACGCGCCACTTCGCGCCGCTTCCGGCGGGCCTGGACCACGTCCAGGGCGCCGCGCTACCGCTGGCGGCGCTGACCGCCTGGCAGGCGCTGGTCGACACCGCGGACATCCAGCCCGGCGCCCGCGTGCTGGTCCATGCAGCGGCCGGCGGGGTCGGCCATCTAGCCGTACAGATCGCCAAGGCCCGCGGCGCGTACGTCATCGGCACCGCTCGGGAGGCCAAGCACGAGTTCCTGCGCGGCCTCGGTGCCGATGAACTCGTCGACTACACCCAGCAGGACTTCGCGGAGGCGGTGCGCGAGGTCGATGTCGTCCTCGACACCATCGGCGGCGACTACTGGGCGCGTTCACTGTGCACGCTGCGCCCGGGAGGCACGCTGGTCTCCATCGTGCCTCCCGACGACGAATTCCCGTCGGCCCAGGCGCGCGAGGCACAGGTCCGTGCGGTGTTCGTGCTGGTGGAGCCCGACCACTCCGGGCTGCGGGCGGTCTCCGAGCTGGTGGACGAGGGAAAGCTGCGGGTCGCCGTCGATACCGTGCTGCCGCTCGACGAGGCGGCGAAGGCGCACGCCCTCGGCGAGACCGACCGCACCACGGGCAAGATCGTCCTCACGGTCGCGCCCTGACGGCCGGCGGCCCGCCCGCGCCGTCCCGACTCAGGAGCGTCGCAGTGTGATCCAGGGGATGCTCGACCCCGGCAGCACATAGCGCTCGAACTCGACGAACCCGTGCTTCTCCGCGAACCGCAGCCCGTCCACGTTGGACGCCAGGACGATCGTCTCGATCACCTTGGCACCCAGCTCCCACGCCGTGTCCAGACCCCGCCCATAGAGCTCCTCGCCGAACCCCCGCCGTCGGTGGGCGGGGAGCACTCGGGCGATCACCGTCGCGGTGGCGGTGTCGTCGGTGGGCGGACGCACGGTCGTGCAGCCCACCAGGACCTCACCGAGGTACGCCACCTCCAAGTGGTTGCGCTGCACGCGCTCCCGCACGTCGTCGAGCGACAGCGGGTCGGTCGGGATGATGTGGTTGTGGACGTACTGCCAGTCGGTGAGCTTGGCGTCGTCATCCGGTCGTTCGATGCGCAGGGTCGACATCGCAGCAGGAAACCCCTACGCCTCAGGGGCCGTCAACCGTAATGGCCCGTCACATCCGGGAGCGGGGACGGGGGAGAGGGACCTTACGCACCCTCAGAAGATGCCTGGCCGCGCCGAGTGGGGCTCTACTCCGTTGCCCCAGTGGAGAACTGATGCCTGAGCAGGCAACGGAGCACGTCACCGACGCTGTGTGCACCGTCCGGTGCGGTCCGCGTCGGCCGGCAGACTACCCGTATGGCAGCACCGATGAGCACGATGCATATTTTCATATTAGCCTCCGAGTCACTGTACGAAGTTGATCTGTTACAGATCGCACCCGTCATCCTGGAGGAGAAATGCACAAGCTTCGCAAGGCCGCCGTCGTGGTCGCCGTCCTCGGCACCGTCAGCTTCCTCGGCGCCGGCACCGCCTCCGCCGCCGGCCGTGGGGGCGGGGGCTGGTGCCGGTCGCACGACCTGAACGTCGACGTCCTCGGCCAGGTCGGCGTCCTCAACGGCCTGCTGGGCAACGCGCTCAACGGCGAGGGGGCTCCCGGCGCCAACATCGGCGGGGTCGGTTCGAGCATGGGCTGCAACGGCGGTTGGTAACTGGCAGAGGTCCCGGTGCCGCGCCACGGGCTCGGCACCGGGACCCCTTTCGGGCTTCATCAGCTTTCTCAGCGCCGGCCGGCCCGCCGGGCCCGGCGCCCGGGCATCGATCACAAAGGAACGCAGCACATGTTCAGTCGAAGGAAGATCACAACCGTCTCGGCGCTGCTGGGCGGCCTCGCCGCGGCCTTCCTCGCCGCCCCCCAGGCATACGCCGCACCGGCCTCGCACGGCTGCCGCCACGACGACCGCAGCAGCACCATCTGCATCCGCGAGAGCGAGACCGTCTACGCCAGCAAGGACGGCAGACACACCCTCAGACAGAGACAGCACTGCTCGTCGTACTCGCGGAACATCGTGGTGTTCCCCAGGGTCCGCCTGCTGAGCAATCAGCGCCACGACCACACGCACATCGGATCGGTCATCAGCTGCTCCAACAAGGCACCGCACCGTCAGTTCAAGGAGCAGGAACGCGACCAGGACGACCAGGGCGCGCTGGTCGCCACCCTCCGCCCCGTGCAGGACGCGCTCCGACCGCTGGCGACGCAGCTGCTGGGCTGAGCGCGTCACCCCGGTGCCCAGAAGTCCGGAGTGAAGGGGACCGTGCCACCCGATGCGCGCCCTACGCCTGTAGTGCCGCAACGACCGGCACGGTCCGGCATCCCACCGGGCCCACCGGACGCCGCACCCCGTCCGGCCGGTCCTCGATGACCGGTGCACTCACCCGACTCGGCCGCCTCGGTGAGCTGGTCACGACTCCTCGGCCGGGCGGGGCGGCGAGCCGGCCGGCGTCGAGGCGTCTTCGTATCGGACCTCGTAGACGCGCTCGGCGAACTTCCAACCGTCGCCGGTGCGCTGGTAACGGTCATGGTAGATGGCGTAGTTCAGCCCTCCGCGGCCGTCGCGGGTGCGCCCCAGCTCCGACATGTACGCACGGCCGGACGCGGTGTCGCCATCAAGCCGGATCATGCCCGGGTGCGTGTTCTGCACGAGGAAGTCCACCACATCCGGCACCCGCCTGCCCCAGGCGCGGATCGCCTCTCGGCCTTCGAGCTCGACGGGGATGTTGGGCATCCGCAGCGCACCGTCCGGTGTGAACAGCAAAGCGATACGGTCGTAGTCGCGCATCATCACCGCGTCGGTGAACTCACCGCGCAGCGCCTCGATCTCGACGCGATCCGCGATGGCCTGAAAGTCACTCATCGGTCTCCTCCTTGTCACCGTGAACCCGGTGCACGAACGGCATCGGTCCGCCATGAGCGGAGCCTCCACGCCGGTGGTGCAGCCGGTCCCGCCGAGCGTGGCCCGGGTGCCGGCACGGCGCGATCGCCGAGCGCCACCGGGTCTCCTCCTCGCTGGACGGTGTGTTCGTCTCAGCAGTACGACGACCCGGCCACCTCGGAATGTGACACGGCCCCGCTCAGAGCGCGGCGCGACGCGGCTCGCTCAGCGGTGCAGGGCCTCACATCGCGTGTCATCGCGTGGCATGTTGATCTCAGCCGGCGGTACCCGTCCGGTCCTTCGGCCGCGCGTCACCTTGAGATGCGGGCTTCGATGCCGTCGAGCAGGAAGTCGAGACCGATCCGGAAGGTGTGGTCGGCGTCCAGGTGGGCGGCATCGCGCACCACCGTGGCCAGCGCGGGGAATCGACCGGTGGCGAAGGTCCGCTCCAGATAGGGCCCGAGTGAGGCCTGCCAACGCTTCTCGTCCATCCCGGTGGCCCGCTCGGCACGCCGCTCGGCGATCTCCCGACGCACCGCGCCGATCACATACGCGTCGACCGCGGTGACCACCGGCATGATGGCGTCCACATCAACGCCGTCCAGCGCGGCCACCACGGCCTCCCCCCTGGCCAGCGCGTGCGGCCCGAGCTGCGGTCGCCCACCGAGCAGATCGGCGAGCCATTCGTGCTCGTGAACGGCCTGCCGGGTGGTTTCGGCAAGAGACCGCAGCACCTCCCGCCAGCCGTCTCCGACCGGCCGGATCTCGGCGTAGACCGCGTCGACGATCAGGTCGAGCAGCTCCTCCTTGCTGGCGATATAGCTGTACAGCCGCATCGGCCCGACGCCCAGCGCGGTGGCGACCTTGCGCAGCGACACCGCCTCCAGGCCGTCCGCGTCGGCCAACTGGACCGCCGCTCGCACGATCCGCCCTCGGTTCAGCGGGGCCGGCACGGGTCGATTCGGTGGCTCCGGCCTCTCCCACACCAACATGCCGCTAACAATACATCGCATCGGGCGATACAGTGTATCGGCCAGTACGGCGTATCGAAGGGGAGACAATCATGACCATCGCCATCGTCGGAGCCGGCCTCGGCGGCCTGGCTCTCGCCCGTGTGCTGCACGTGAACGGCATCGACACCGTCGTGTATGAACGCGAATCGTCACGCGGTGCGCGTGGTCAGGGCGGCATGCTCGACATCCACTCCGGCCAGCGGGCGCTGCGCGAGGCCGGTCTGATCGACGAGTTCTACGCAATTGCCCGTGGTGAAGGCCAGGACATGCGTCTTCTCGAGCCGGATGGCACCCTGCTGCTCCAGGAGGACACGCCCGACGACGCCCCGCTCGAGCGACCCGAGGTCGACCGCGCCGATCTGCGCAACCTGCTGCTGGACTCCCTCCCCGAAGACGCGGTGCGCTGGGGGCACGCGTTCACATCCGCCGACAACGGCCTGCTGCACTTCGCCGACGGCAGCAGTGCGACGTATGACCTGCTGGTCGGCGCGGACGGTGCCCAGTCCCGGGTCCGCGCGCTGCTCACCGACGCCCGCCCGGTACATACCGGCCAGAACGTCGTCGAGATCGGCATTCCCGACATCGACCGCACGCACCCCGACCTCGCGGCGATGGTCGGGCGCGGCACCTACTGGGTGCTCGGCAACGGAATATCCCTGGCGGCGCAGCGCAACGGCGACGGCCGCGTTCGCATCGGCCTCAGCTTCTACAACACCGCCGAGGACTGGTTCGCCACCACCGGGATCCCGTTCGACGACTCGGCCGCCGCCCGGGCGCGGCTGATCGACCTGCTCCCCGGCTGGGACTCACGGTTCACCGCGCTGATCGCGGCCTGCGACGACACGGTCGTGCCGCGGTCGATCACCACTCTCCCGGTCGGCCTGACCTGGCCGTCGACGCCAGGCGTCACACTGCTCGGCGATGCCGCGCACCTGATGCCGCCGGTGGGAGAGGGCGCCAACATGGCGCTGCTCGACGGCGCCCTGCTCGGTCTCGCGCTGGCCGCGCACCCGGACGACTTTCCCGCCGCCGTCAAAGAATACGAACGCGAGATGTTCGAACGCACCAGCGCTGCCGCCCGGATGTCCACGGACATGCAGGAATTGCTGACGTCGCCGGACGCCGCCCAGAAAATGCTCGCATTCTTCCAACCTGGCTGAACGTAGCCGCATACGCCCAGGAAACCGGCCGCCCAGCCGGCGCGATCATGGCCTCCAAGGCGGTCTCCACCCATCAGGCCGCGGCCCTACTGAAGGGCCGCGGACCGGTCACGTCTGCGCCATGTCCACGAACCGCGAATAGTGGCCCTGGAACGCCACCGTGATCGTCGCCGTGGGGCCGTTACGGTGCTTGGCCACGATCAGGTCGGCCTCACCGGCGCGCGGCGACTCCTTCTCGTAGGCGTCCTCGCGGTGCAGCAGGATGACCATGTCGGCGTCCTGCTCGATCGAACCGGATTCACGCAGGTCGGAGACCATCGGCTTCTTGTCCGTGCGCTGCTCGGGGCCACGGTTCAGCTGCGACAGCGCGATGACCGGGAGCTCCAGCTCCTTCGCCAGCAGCTTGAGGTTACGGGACATGTCCGACACCTCCTGCTGACGGCTCTCGGCGCGCTTGGAGCCGCCGGACTGCATCAGCTGGAGGTAGTCGATGACCACGAGCTTCAGGTCATTGCGCTGCTTGAGCCGGCGGCACTTCGCGCGGATCTCCATCATCGACAGGTTGGGCGAGTCGTCGATGTAGAGCGGTGCGGCGGAGACGTCCGGCATCCGCCGGGCCAGCCGCGTCCAGTCCTCGTCCGTCATGCTGCCGGAGCGCATGTGGTGCAGCGCCACCCGCGCCTCGGCGGACAGCAGACGCATCGCGATCTCGTTGCGCCCCATTTCGAGGGAGAAGATCACGCTGGGCAGATTGCTCTTGATCGAGCAGGCGCGCGCGAAGTCCAGTGCGAGGGTCGACTTACCCATGGCGGGACGGGCCGCGATGACGATCATCTGGCCCGGGTGCAGGCCGTTCGTCAGGGAATCCAGGTCGGTGAAGCCGGTCGGCACGCCCGTCATCTGGCCCTGGCGCGAGCCGATGGCCTCGATCTCGTCGAGGGCGCCCTCCATGATGTCGCCGAGCGGGAGGTAGTCCTCGCTGGTGCGCTGTTCGGTGACGGCGTAGATCTCGGCCTGGGCCTTGTTGACGATCTCGTCGACGTCGCCGTCCGCGGCGTATCCCATCTGCGTGATACGGGTGCCGGCCTCGACCAGCCGGCGGAGCACGGCGCGCTCATGGACGATCTCGGCGTAGTACTCGGCGTTCGCGGCCGTCGGTACGGACTGGACGAGGGTGTGCAGATACGAGGCGCCGCCCACCCGGCCGATCTCGCCGCGCTTGGTCAGCTCTGCGGCAACGGTGATCGGGTCGGCCGGCTCGCCCTTGGCGTACAGATCGAGGATCGCCTGGAAGACCAGCTCATGGGCAGGGCGGTAGAAGTCCTCGCCCTTGAGGACCTCGACGACGTCCGCGATGGCGTCCTTCGACAGCAGCATGCCGCCGAGGACGGACTGCTCGGCGTCCAGGTCCTGCGGGGGAACCCGCTCGAAGCCGCCGGCCCAGGAGCCGCCGTCATCGTCGTCCCGCTCCGATCGGTCTCCGCGGCCGCGGCCCTTTCCGTCACCTCGTCGGGAGCGGGCGGCGGGCAGCAGGTCGCTGGGACCGGAGTCCGCCCAGGGGTCCTCCATGGGCTCGGGAATGCTCACCCCGGCACCTCCTCCCGTCCGCGGCGCGGACCTTGCTGTGCTGTTCTTTCTTACGGCACAGCTCTGACAATCGAGACGCCCGACTCCGGTTACGGCGCGTCGAGTTCGGACGGTGTCCGAGGCCGGAACAGGCGGCGGGCGCCGGACCACGGTAGGCCCGTGGGCACCGTCCGCCAATCTGGTTATCCACAGGCCGTGTGGATGACTGCCCCGCAGCTGTGGAGAAGTCCCCGGATCCTGTGCACGGCACGGGGGAAACTTCTGTGGACAAGCACACAATCACCCCACCCCTAAGGCCCTGACCTGCGGTTTTCTCATCCATACCCTGTGGGGGAGAAAAACTTTTGCGCGCCACCCAAGATCGCGACAAACAGCGCGGAGGAGGCGACTCCACACAGCGGAAAGTAAGGACTGCAAACGGATTGCATCTCTTACCTGTGGAAGATTAGATTGAGCGCCATGACACAGGCTCCCGCGACCCTGCGGCGTACCGCCCGCCGCCACGACCGCGAGATCATCGCCCTCGCCCTGCCGGCCTTCGGCTCCCTGGTCGCGGAACCGCTCTTCGTCATGGTCGACAGCGCCGTCATCGGCCACCTCGGCACCTCCCAGCTCGCCGGCCTCGGCGTCGCCGCCGGCCTGCTGACCACCGCCGTCTCCGTCTTCGTCTTCCTCGCCTACGCCACCACCGCAGCGGTCGCCCGCAGGGTCGGGGCCGGCGACGTCCCGGCCGCCATCCGCCAGGGTATGGACGGCATCTGGCTCGCCCTGCTGCTCGGCGCCGCGGTCATCGCCGCCGTGCTGCCCACCGCCCCATGGCTGGTCGAAGCCTTCGGCGCCTCCCCCACCGCCGCCCCGTACGCCACGACCTACCTGCGCATCAGCGCGCTCGGTATCCCCGCGATGCTCGTCGTGCTGGCCGCCACCGGCGTCCTCCGCGGCCTCCAGGACACCCGGACCCCGCTCTACGTCGCCATCGGCGGCTTCTCCGTGAACGCCGCGCTCAACGCGAGCCTGGTCTACGGCGCCGGCCTGGGCATCGCGGGCTCCGCCTGGGGGACGGTCATCGCCCAGTGCGGGATGGCCGCCGCCTACCTCGCGGTGGTGATCCGCGGCGCACGGCGGCACGGCGCCTCGCTGCGCCCCGATGCGGCGGGGATCCGCGCCTGTGCCCAGGCCGGCGTCCCGCTGCTGGTCCGTACGCTCTCGCTGCGCGCTGTTCTGATGATCGCCACCGCCATCGCCGCCCGGCTCGGCGACGCCGAGGTCGCCGCCCACCAGATCGTGCTGACGCTGTGGTCCCTGCTGGCCTTCGCACTGGATGCGATAGCCATCGCCGGGCAGGCCATCATAGGCCGCTACCTCGGCGCGGGGGACACCGGCGGCGCCAGGGCCGCCTGCCGTCGCATGGTCCAGTGGGGCATCGCCTCGGGCCTGGTCCTCGGTGTGCTGGTCGCGCTCGCCCGGCCGCTGTTCATTCCGCTCTTCACCTCCGACCCCGCCGTAAAGGCCCCGTTGCTGACCACGCTCCTGGTCGTGGCCCTGACCCAGCCGGTCTCCGGCATCGTGTTCATCCTCGACGGGGTCCTCATGGGCGCCGGCGACGGCCCGTATCTCGCCTGGGCGATGGTCGTGACGCTGGCCCTGTTCGTACCGGCCGCGCTGGCCGTCCCGGCCTTCGGCGGCGGGCTGGTCGCCCTGTGGTGGGCCATGGCCCTGATGATGACCGTGCGGATGCTGACCCTGTGGCTGCGGAGCAGCTCGGACCGGTGGATTGTGACCGGAGCCTCCCGCTGAACTCTCTCCCACAACACAGGTAGCACGTCGATAATGACCGTGTGCGCCCGCTTGCCATGAAGTCCGTGCTGCCCCTGACGTTCGTCGTCCTGATGGCCGCTGCCGTGGTCGGCTACGCCGCGGAGGACTCCGATACGTATCTCGGCAGCAGCGGCCGCAGCAGCTTCGGCAAGTCCGGCGAGCCGGGCCAGGCCCCGCAGGACCAGGACCCCTCCGCGACGGCTCCGGCCGACGACGGCAATGCCTACACCCCGCGCCGGACCGAGCAGAACGCCCGGGTCGGTGCGGTCTTCGAGAAGGACGACCACGGCGACCACTTCTGCACCGCGAGCGTGGTGCAGAGCCCGGGCCGCAACATGCTGATCACGGCGGCCCACTGCGCCTACGACGCCGAGGCCGGTTCCACGGTGAACGACCTCGTCTTCGCGCCCGACTACCGCGACGGCGACGAGCCCACCGGCCTGTGGAAGGTCAAGAAGGTGATCGTCGACGACCGCTGGGCCAAGTCACAGGACGAGGACCTGGACGTCGCCTTCCTCATCCTCGACAAGAAGGACGGCAAGGACATCCAGGACGTGCTGGGTGGCAACACCCTCGGGATAGATCGTGGCTTCGACAACGAGGTCAAGATCACCGGCTACCCCACCAGCCGCGACACCCCGATCTCCTGCCAGAACCGCACCACGAAGTACAGCGACACCCAGATGCGCGTCCAGTGCACCGACTTCGAGGGCGGCACCAGCGGCAGCCCGTGGCTGGCCGACTACGACCCCAAGAGCCACACGGGCACGGTCATCGGCGTCCTGGGTGGCCATGAAGGCGGCGGTGACGAGGACGACGTCTCCTACGCCGCGTACTTCGACGACGACGTCGCCAACCTCTACAAGCACGCCCAGGACGAGGACTGACCCCGGGCCGTCACGGCACCCGGACACGGCGAAGGGCCGCACCCCGTTGACGGGAGTGCGGCCCTTCGGCGTTGTCCTGCGATCAGGCGGCGACGACCTCGACGCCCAGCTTCGCAACGACCTCGGCGTGCAGACGCACGGAGACCTGGTGCGCGCCCAGGGTCTTGATCGGCGAGGCAACCTCGATGCGGCGCTTGTCCACGTCCGGGCCACCGGCGGCCTTGATCGCCGAGGCGATGTCGGCCTGCGTGACGGAGCCGAACAGACGACCCGCGTCGCCGGCACGGACGGCCAGCTTCACGTTGACGCCCTCGATCTGAGACTTGACCTCGTTGGCCTGCTCGATCGTGGCGATCTCGCGGATCTTGCGACCGCGACGGATCTGCGCGACGTCCTTCTCGCCACCCTTGGTCCAGCGGATCGCGAAACCGCGCGGGACCAGGTAGTTACGGGCGTAACCGTCCTTGACGTCAACGACGTCGCCGGCGGTGCCGAGGCCGGAGACCTCGTGGGTGAGGATGATCTTCATGTGTCGGTCACCCTTCCCTTATCGCGCGGTGGACGTGTAGGGCAGCAGCGCCATCTCACGGCTGTTCTTCACGGCCGTGGCGACGTCACGCTGGTGCTGAGTGCAGTTGCCGGTGACTCGGCGGGCACGGATCTTGCCGCGGTCGGAGATGAACTTCCGCAGCAGGTTCGTGTCCTTGTAGTCAACGTAGGAGATCTTCTCCTTGCAGAACACGCAAACCTTCTTCTTAGGCTTGCGAGCAGGCGGCTTCGCCATTGTCTCTCTCCAATGAGTTCAAGAAGTTTGTGCTGACGCCCTCAAGGCCGCCGGCCGTTTCACGGCGATGTTTCACGTGAAACATCGCCGGACCGAGCCGGCTGTCCGGCCCTAGAAGGGCGGCTCGTCCGAGTAGCCACCGCCGGAGCCGCCGCCCCAGCCACCGCCGCCACCCTGGCCACCGCCGGCCGGGCCGCCGGTCGCCCACGGGTCGTCGGCAGGAGCGCCGCCGCCCTGCTGGCCGCCGCCGGGGCCGCCGCCCCAACCGCCGCCACCCTGGCCACCGCCCTGCTGACCGCCGCCGAAGCCGCCGCCCTGGCCACCGCGACCGCTGGTCTTGGTGATCTTGGCCGTGGCGTTCTTCAGGCTCGGGCCCACTTCCTCGACGTCGAGCTCGTAGACCGTGCGCTTCACGCCCTCGCGGTCCTCGTACGACCGCTGCTTGAGGCGGCCCTGGACGACCACGCGGGTACCCCGCGTAAGGGACTCGGCGACGTTCTCGGCCGCCTGACGCCACACCGAGCAGGTCAGGAACAGGCTCTCGCCGTCCTTCCACTCATTGGTCTGACGGTCGAAGGTGCGGGGAGTGGACGCGACGCGGAACTTCGCGACCGCCGCACCGGACGGGGTGAAGCGCAGCTCGGGGTCGTCGACAAGATTGCCGACAACCGTGATGACGGTCTCGCCTGCCATTAGGGGAACCTCTCGGCGGGTGTGCTGCTGGCTGCTGGTGTTGCTGCTACTCGGACCCGGTTACCGCTGGACGCTTACGCGCTCAGTGGGTCTCGGGACGGAGGACCTTGGTCCGGAGGACCGACTCGTTCAGGTTCATCTGGCGGTCGAGCTCCTTGACGACCGCAGGCTCGGCCTGCAGGTCGATGACCGAGTAGATGCCCTCGGGCTTCTTCTTGATCTCGTACGAGAGACGACGACGGCCCCAGGTGTCGACCTTCTCGACCTTTCCGTTGCCCTCACGGACGACGGAGAGGAAGTTCTCGATCAGCGGGGAGACAGCGCGCTCCTCCAGATCGGGGTCGAGGATGACCATCACCTCGTAGTGACGCATGTGGAACCCACCTCCTTTGGACTCAGCGGCCACGGTCGTTCCGTGGCAGGAGGGTCATATGCGTTCCGCGCCCGGCCCGCCGGTCTCGGACAGACAGGGGGCGCAGACCGTACACAGTACCTGGCTGAGGCCTTCCGGTTGAAATCCGCCCGTGGTACCCCCCAATCTGGAACACAACGGGTGTGAGCGGCGTTACAGTGCGCCGCCCTGTCATCGGAGGTGCCGTATGGCACAGGCAGCTAGGACCCAGCGCTCACTGCTCTCGCTTCTCAACAGCGACGGCCAGGACCATCCCGTCGAGAACACCTTTGCCGTGGTGACTTTGGTGCTCGGCGTGATCGCCGTCGTCTCCACGCTCTCTCCCAGTCTGCACGTGCTCAGTTCCTGGGCCGGCCTGATCGGCATCGGGACCGGCCTGTGGGGCCAGTTCATCTCGTCGACGACAGGCGAACGCTTCCTGTTGATCATCGGCCTCGGGGCCTCGGCCCTCGGCTTCTACCTCGGTGTGGCATTCGGCGGCCTCATCGGCTGAGCCACCCCGGCTCACGCACTGTGGCATACGGGGCCCAGTCCGTATGGCCCAGACGGGGCGCTCCCCGGTCACAGTAGGCTTCGGCGCGAGAGCCGGAGCCCCGACCATGGGGACACACCTGCCGAGGAGCGCCCCGCATGAGCCTGACCCTGAGGACCATCAGTCGAGAGCAGCATCTGGCATACATCCAGACCCTGCCCGCGGCGAGCCACATGCAGGTCCCGGCCTGGGCGGACGTCAAGGCCGAATGGCGTTCGGAGAGCCTGGGCTGGTTCGATGCGAGCGGTGAGCTCGTCGGCGCCGGCCTGGTCCTCTACCGCCAGGTGCCCAAGGTCAAGCGCTATCTCGCGTACCTTCCCGAGGGCCCGGTCATCAACTGGTACGCGCCAAATCTGGAGGACTGGCTGCAGCCGATGCTCGCGCATCTGAAGCAGCAGGGTGCCTTCACCGTGAAGATGGGCCCGCCGGTCATCATCCGCCGCTGGGACTCCCCGGCGATCAAGGCCGGCATCCAGAACCCGGACGTCAAGCGCCTGCGGGACATCGAGGCGACCCACATCGAGCCGCGCGCCTTCGAGGTTGCGGACAAGCTGCGCCGCATGGGCTGGCAGCAGGGCGAGGACGGCGGCGCCGGCTTCGCCGACGTGCAGCCCCGCTACGTCTTCCAGGTGCCGCTGGCCGACCGCGCGCTGGAGGAGATCCACAAGGGCTTCAACCAGCTGTGGCGCCGCAACATCAAGAAGGCCGAGAAGGCCGGTGTCGAGGTCGTCCAGGGCGGCTACGACGACCTGGCCGAATGGCAGCGCCTCTACGAGATCACCGCGGAGCGCGACCGCTTCCGCCCGCGGCCCCTCAGCTACTTCCAGCGCATGTGGACGGCCCTCAACACCGAGGACCCCAACCGCATGCGGCTCTACTTCGCCCGCCACAACGGCGTGAACCTTTCTGCGGCCACGATGCTGATCGTCGGTGGGCACGTCTGGTACTCCTACGGCGCCTCGGACAACATCGGCCGCGAGGTCCGGCCGTCCAACGCGATGCAGTGGCGGATGCTCCAGGACGCCTACGCGCTCGGCGCCAGCGTCTACGACCTCCGCGGCATCAGCGACTCCCTCGACGAGAACGACCACCTCTTCGGCCTGATCCAGTTCAAGGTCGGCACGGGTGGGCAGGCAGCCGAGTACCTCGGTGAGTGGGACTTCCCGCTCAACAAGCTCCTGCACAAGGCGTTCGACCTCTACATGGCACGTCGCTGACCGCTCCACCGCACCGTTCGTCACCCTGAGAAACCCAGCCACGAGAAAGGTTCCGGGCCCGGCCATGGCGCTCACCCTCTACGTCGACACCGTGCGCTGGCGGGCGCATCAGCAGAGCGTTCTCCAGCAGTTCCCCGGGCTGGTCCCGGTCTGCAAAGGAAACGGTTACGGCTTCGGCCATGAGCGCCTCTCCGAAGAGGCAACCCGTCTCGGCGCCGACCTCCTCGCGGTCGGGACGACCTACGAGGCGGCCCGCATCAAGGACTTCTTCAGCGGTGACCTGCTCGTCCTGACCCCGTTCCGGCACGGCGAGGAGCCGGTGCCGCTGCCCGACCGGGCCATCCGCTCGGTCTCCTCGGTCGAGGGCGTGGGTGGCCTGGTCGGCGCCCGGGTCGTCATCGAGGTCATGAGCAGCATGAAGCGCCATGGCGTCAAGCCGGAGGACCTGCCGAAGCTGGCCGCGGCCATCGAGGACGTACGGCTGGAGGGCTTCGCGATCCACCTGCCGCTGGACCGCACCGACGGGTCCGACTCGGTCGAGGAAGTCATCGGCTGGATGGACCTGCTGCGCAACGCCCGCCTGCCGCTGCACACCATGTTCGTCAGCCACCTCAAGGCCGACGAACTCGCCCGTCTCCAGCAGCAGTTCCCGCAGACCCGGTTCCGGGCGCGGATCGGCACGCGGCTGTGGCTGGGCGACCACGACGCCACCGAGTACCGCGGTTCGGTGCTCGACGTGACCCAGGTGGCCAAGGGCGAGCGCTTCGGGTACCGCCAGCAGAAGGCGGCCTCCGACGGGTACCTGGTCGTGGTCGCCGGCGGCACCTCGCACGGTGTCGGCCTGGAGTCGCCCAAGGCTCTGCACGGTGTGATGCCGCGCGCCAAGGGCGTGGCCCGAGCCGGCCTGGCGACCGTCAACCGCAACCTCGCGCCGTACGTCTGGGCCGGGAAGCAGCGCTGGTTCGCGGAGCCGCCGCATATGCAGGTCTCGATCCTGTTCGTCCCGGCGGACGCGCCGCAGCCACAGGTCGGTGAGGAACTGGTGGCGCATCTGCGGCACACCACCACCCAGTTCGACCGCCTCGTGGACCGCTGAGCCGGCCGGGACACCACTCGGACACACGCCAAGGGCCCGGTACCGCAGACCTCTGCTGCGGCACCGGGCCCCGCGTATGTACGCCGCTGCCGGTCAGTCCCGTACGGCGCCCCAGCGCACCCGTGGCGCCCCCTCGAACTGCACCGCGTGCCGAGGAGGGTGGTACGCCCGCCCGAGCACGAAGACATCGGGCCTGCGGTCCAGGACACCACCCGACGGGTCGTCGTCACCGTCCTTGCGCACCACATCGCGCTCCGGCATCAGGATGTCGCGTACGACCACGGCGCACAGGTAGAGCGTGCCCAGGAGGTGCAGGGCGATGGCGAGCTGGTAGCCCTCCGTCGGCAGGCCCTGGTGCTTGTCGCCGTTGCCGGTGTAGGCGAGGTACATCCAGATCCCCAGGAAGTACATGACCTCGCAGGCCTGCCAGATCAGGAAGTCCCGCCAACGGGGCCGGGCCAGCGCGGCGAGCGGCGTCAGCCACAGCACGTACTGCGGTGAGTAGACCTTGTTGGTGAGGATGAACAGCGCCACGACGAGGAAGGCGAGCTGCGCGAAGCGGGGCCGTCGCGGGGCGTAGAGGGTCAGCAGGCCGATGGCGCCACAGCCCAGGATCATCAGCAGGGTGGCGTAGGTGTTGGCGTTCTCCAGGGGGTTCCCGGTGCGCTGCGAGATCAGCAACCAGATCGAGCCGAAGTCGATGGGCCGCTCCTGGCTGAAGGTGTAGAACTTCGCCCACCCCTCACGGATGTGGAACCCGGTGGCGTCGTGCGTGATCATCACCGGCAGGTTCACCACCAGCCAGGACACCACCGCACCCGCCACGGCCTTCCCGTACGCCCGCCAGGTGCCCGCGCGCCAGCACAGCACCAGCAGGGGGCCCAGCAACAGCACCGGGTACAGCTTCGCCGCGGTCGCCAGCCCGATCAGCGCGCCGGCCGCGAGCGGGCGGCTGCGGGACCACATCAGCATTCCCGCGGCGGTGAGGGCGATCGCCAGCAGGTCCCAGTTGATGGTGGCGGTGAGGGCGAAGGCGGGCGCCAGGGCGACCAGGAGACCGTCCCAGGGACGGCGCCGATGGGTGCGGGTCACACACACCGCGATGACGGCGGCGCAGATCATCAGCATGCCGGCATTGACCAGCCAGTAGATCTGCTCACGGTCCTGGATCGCTCCGCTGTGCGGGGTCATCCAGGAGGCGACCTCCATGAAGACACCGGTGAGTACGGGGTACTCCAGGTACTCCATATCGCCGGGCAGCCGGTCGAAGTACGGGATCAGCCCGTCGGCGAAGCCCCGCCCCGCGTAGAGATGCGGGATGTCGGAGTAACAGGCGTGGGTGTACTGGCTCGTGGCGCCGAAGAACCAGCCGCCGTTGTAGCAGGGCAGCTTCTGCACCATGCCGAGCGCGAACATCCCCAGGGCGACCAGCGCCACGACCCGCACCGGCGTCAGCCAGTTCGTGCCGAGCAGTGCGCGCCGGCCGATCGGCCCGCCGATCAGCTCGCTGCCGGCCGCTGCCACCTCGTCCCGCTTCGTCGGCCGTACCGGCTCGTCCTGTCGCACGCTCGTCATGGCCCCATCCTGCCGTACGGCCAGGGACAGAACATGGCGAAGCCCCTGTCCGGGCAAGCCGGGCAGGGGCTTCGTATCTCCATGTTTCACGTGAAACAGGCGGCATGTTTCACGTGAAACAGTGTGCGGTCGTCAGCCGCCGTTCGGGCCACCGATGAAGCCGCCGCCGTTGCCTCCCCCGTTGTTGCCCCCGCCGGTGGTCGGGTCAGGAGACGTCGTCGTACCGCCGTCAGTGGTGCCACCACCCGGTCCGCCATTGGTGTTCCCACCGGTGTCCTGGCACTTGACGTCCCACGGAGAACAGGTACTGGACGGAGTCGCCGTCGGAGTGTCCGACGGGGAGGCGGACTCGCTGGGCGTCTCCGACGGTGTCGCCGACGGGGTGTCCGACGGGGTGGGAGTCGGCGTCGGCGACGGCATACCGGCCTCGTCCACCCGCTCCCCGATGGGCAGGGCGTCCGGGAAGTCCACCGGGGTGACGCCGTTCAACGCCTGGAGCATGTACTCGGTCCAGACCTCGGTGGGCAGCGCACCACCGTGGATCGAGTCGAAGCCACCGACTCCGTTCATGGACAGCTGACGCGGGTTCTGCGCGTCCTCGCGGAACATCGTGATGGCCGTCGAGAGCTGCTTGGTGTAGCCGACGAACCAGGCCGACTTGTTCTCGTCGGTGGTGCCGGTCTTGCCCGCCGCCGGCATGCCCAGCCGCCTGGCTTCCTTGGCCGTGCCGTTCTGGATGACGTTCTTCAGCACCTTGGTCACGTTGTTGGCGATGTTGGATCCCATCGCCGTCTCCTGCTTGGGTCGCTCGAAGCCCGGCAGATCCACGCCATCGGACATCACCTTGGTGACCGAGTACGGCTCGACCTTCGTCCCCGAGGCGGCGAACGTCGCATAGGCGTCCGCCATCCGGATCGCGCTCGGTGTGGAGGTACCCAGCGCGAAGGAGGGATTGAGGTTCTTGTCGAAGCTGGCCCTTGAGATGCCCGCGGCCTCCGCCATGTCGCGGACCTTGTCCATCCCGACGTCCATGCCGAGCTGCACGAACGGGGTGTTGACCGACTGCTCCATGGCCTTGGTCAGGGAGATGTACCCCCAGTGGCGGTTGCTCTCATTCTCCTGATAGAAGGGCGAGTTGTCCTTCTTCATGACATAGGTGCCATCCGCGTTCTTCACCTTGAGGTGGGGGTTGCCGTTGTACCGGCTGTCCGGCGAGATGGGCTGGTAGTTGCTGGCGCTCGTTCCGTGGTCCATCGCCGCCGCGAGCACGAACGGCTTCCAGGTCGAGCCGACCGGCACACCGAAGGTGTCCGCGTTATTGCTGAAGTGACCCTTGTCGTAGCCCTCACCGCCGTACAAGGCGACGATCTTGCCGTCCCCTGGAACGACGGAGGCGCCACCGAACTGGACGTACTTGTCCTTTTCGCGCCTCTTCGGATCGATGTACCGCTTGTCGACCTTCTGCACCGCGGCCTCAAGCTCGCGGGTCTTCTTCTCGTCGAAGGTCGTGCGGATCGTGTAGCCGCCCTTGTCGAACCGGGCCTCGGTGATGTCCACATGCCGGAGCACGTACTTCTTGGCAGTGTCCATCAGATAGCCGATCTGACCGCTCTTGCTGGCCACCGGCTTCGGACGGATGGGCTTGGGGAACTTGCTGTACTTGGCCCGTTCCGCCTTCGGCATCAGGTGGTTGTCGACCTCCCGGTCGAGGATCCAGCTCCACCGCGCCTCGGCGCGCTGGGTGTTCGCCGCAGGGCTCGCGCCCGGGCCGGTGCCACCCGCCGGGTCGTACAGGTCGGCACCCTTGAGCACGGTCGCCAGGAAGGCGCCCTCGTCCGGGGTCAGCTTCTTGGCGTCCTTGCCGTAGTACGCCTGGGCGGCCGCCTGGATGCCGTAAGCACCACGGCCGTAGTAGCTGGTGTTCAGGTAGCCCTGGAGGATCTGCGGCTTGCTCATCTGCCAGCCGACCTTGATCGCGATGAAGAGCTCCTTGAACTTGCGATCGAAGGTCTGCTGCTGGCTCAGCATCGCGTTCTTGACGTACTGCTGGGTGATGGTCGATCCACCCTGCGTCTCGCCGCCCTTGGCCATGTTGAACAGGGCACGCGCGATACCCATCGGGTCCACACCCGAGTCGTTCCAGAAAGACGCGTTCTCCGCGGCGATCGCCGCGTTCTGCATCGACTTCGGCACTTCGTTTATTTCAATGTTCTGACGGTTTGTCTCACCGTCGCGCGCCATGACCTTGCCGTTGGACCAGAGATACACGTTGTTCTGCATCTTGGCGGCGTCGCTCTCATTGGGCACGCTCACCACGGCCAACGCCACGCCCGCACCGCCCACGATCAGTGCCGCGAATCCGATGCAGATGCTGGCCACCTGCTTCCAGGACGGCACGAAGCGCCGCCATCCGACGCGGTGGGAGCGCGGATAGTCGATCAGGCGCCGCTTGGCGGGCTTCCCACCGCCGCGTCCGCGCCCGCGGCCCCCCTCGGGGCCACCACCGCCGCCACCACCGCCACGGCGACCTCCACCACGACCACCGGAGCCGGAGCCCAGTTCCATGGTGTCCGGTCCCCGCTGGCGACCGCCGCGCTGGGCAGCTCTACGGGCTTCGGCGCGACCGCCCGGCCGCGCCCCTTGACCCGACGGATCACCATGGGGGACGGGGCTGCCGGCGGAGCCACGTGAAGGGGCAGCTCGGCGCCCCGATGGCTGCTGTGCGGCGCGTCGGGCCGCGGCACGTCCGCCACCCTGCGGCTGTGGCGGTTTGCGACGGTGCTCGCTCATGGAACGGATACTCCTCGGGCAGGCGCGCTATCTCGTCGCCTGAAGGCGGCAGTTGTCTTCAGGTCCCCCCGATGCACGGGCCGCTCATACTGCGCGGGCCGCACTACACCGAGGACGGGGACGCCTGATATCGACCCACGGTTCCCGGCAGTCTGCATGCCGCACAGACTACGCACGGCCAAAACCTGCCCAGTGTTGAAATTCACTCCAAATCAGTCAGGTTGCATCGCACGAATCGGTGATGTGACGCCGTTCACTACCCCCCCTCTTGTCCACCCCTGGTGGCCGTTCTATCGTCTGGATGTATCGAGTCGATACATCAGCACGACATAAAGAACGCACCGGACCGAGGAGGCGGAGGATGAGCAGACGCTCCGGCATCCTCGAATTCGCCGTCCTCGGACTCCTCCGCGAATCCCCGATGCACGGGTATGAGCTGCGGAAACGGCTCAACACCTCGCTCGGGGTGTTTCGCGCGTTCAGCTATGGCACCCTCTACCCCTGCCTCAAGGCGCTGGTCGCGAACGGCTGGCTCATCGAGGAAACGGACGGTGCTTCGGAGCCCGTTCCCGCCGCCACCCTGACCGGGCGCCGAGCCAAGATCGTCTACCGATTGACCGCAGCGGGCAAAGAGCACTTCGAGGAGCTGCTCGCCCACTCCGGACCGGATGCCTGGGAGGACGAGCACTTCGGCGTCCGATTCGCATTCTTCGGCCAGACGTCGCGGGACGTACGGATGCGCGTGCTGGAAGGCCGCCGCAGCCGGCTGGAGGAGCGCCTCGAAAAGATGCGCACCTCCTTGGCCAGGTCCCGCGAGCGGCTGGACGACTACACCCTCGAACTTCAGCGTCACGGTATGGAGTCCGTGGAGCGCGAGGTCCGTTGGTTGAACGAGCTCATCGAGAGTGAGCGCGCCGGGCGCGATCAGCGCGCACCGGGTCCCGCAGCGCAGGACAAGAAGAACCAGTCAGGAGATACGGGCGGCCTGCCCCGGCACCGGGGTGGTACCCGACCGGATCCGTCCGATGACACCACCACATGAGGCCCTGCTGCGCAGGTCCCCATCGAGATCACAGGGAGCAACCGGAATGGGTTCGGTTCGCGTAGCCATCGTCGGCGTGGGCAACTGCGCCGCCTCGCTGGTACAAGGCGTCGAGTACTACAAGGACGCCGACCCGGAGAGCCGCGTGCCCGGCCTCATGCACGTGCAGTTCGGCGACTACCACGTGCGTGACATCGAGTTCGTGGCCGCTTTCGACGTCGACGCCAAGAAGGTCGGCCTCGACCTGGCTGACGCCATCGGCGCCAGCGAGAACAACACCATCAAGATCTGCGACGTGCCGAACGCCGGCGTGCAGGTCCAGCGCGGTCACACCCTCGACGGACTGGGCAAGTACTACCGACAGACCATCGAGGAGTCCGCCGAGGCTCCGGTCGACGTCGTCCAGGTCCTCAAGGACAAGCAGGTCGACGTCCTGGTCTGCTACCTCCCCGTGGGTTCCGAGGACGCCGCGAAGTACTACGCCCAGTGCGCCATCGATGCCAAGGTCGCGTTCGTCAACGCCCTTCCGGTCTTCATCGCCGGCACCAAGGAGTGGGCGGACAAGTTCACCGAGGCCGGCGTCCCGATCGTCGGTGACGACATCAAGTCGCAGGTCGGCGCCACGATCACGCACCGCGTGATGGCCAAGCTGTTCGAGGACCGGGGCGTCATCCTGGACCGCACCATGCAGCTGAACGTCGGCGGCAACATGGACTTCAAGAACATGCTGGAGCGGGAGCGCCTGGAGTCCAAGAAGATCTCCAAGACCCAGGCCGTCACCTCCCAGATCCGGGACCGTGAGCTGGGCGAGGACAACGTCCACATCGGCCCCTCGGACTACGTGGCCTGGCTGGACGACCGCAAGTGGGCATACGTCCGCCTTGAGGGCCGCGCCTTCGGTGACGTCCCGCTGAACCTTGAATACAAGCTTGAGGTCTGGGACTCCCCGAACTCTGCGGGCGTCATCATCGACGCGCTGCGCGCCGCGAAGATCGCCAAGGACCGGGGCATCGGTGGCCCGATCCTCTCCGCCTCCTCGTACTTCATGAAGTCGCCGCCGGTGCAGTACTTCGACGACGAGGCACGGGACAACGTCGAGAAGTTCATCAAGGGCGAGGTCGAGCGCTGACGCGCCCGCCACAACCTCCCTCCGCAGGCCCCCGGGTATTCCGCCCGGGGGCCTGCGGGCTGTGTGAGGCTGTGCCCCATGCATGCTGTGCGCGATCTCCGCGTATTACTCCGGCTACGCGACTTCCGTTCGCTCCTTGCCGCACGGCTCCTGTCCCAGGCGGCCGACGGGGTGTTCCAGGTCGCGCTGGCCACATACGTCGTCTTCTCACCCGAGAAGCAGGCCTCGCCCACCGCCATCGCCTCCGCCATGGCGGTGCTGCTGCTGCCGTACTCGCTCCTCGGCCCGTTCGCCGGCGTACTGCTCGACCGCTGGCGGCGCCGTCAGGTCCTGCTGTACGGCAACCTGCTGCGGACCCTGTTGGCCATGGCGACCGCGGCGCTGATCGTGTCGAAGGTCCCCGACTGGCTCTTCTACGCTTCGGCCCTCTCGGTGACCGCAGTGAACCGCTTCGTGCTCGCAGGGCTGTCGGCCGCGCTCCCGCGCGTGGTCGACGGTGAAGAACAGCTGGTCATGGCCAACTCCCTGGCGCCTACAGCCGGAACACTCGCCGCGACGGCCGGCGGCGCACTCGCCTTCGCGGTCCGGCTGGCCGGCTCGCATGTGGATGCGTTCGTCGTGCTGCTCGCCGCGGCCCTCTACTTCTGCTCGGCACTGACCGCCCTGCGCATGGCACCGCAGCTGCTCGGCCCCGACCCGACGCTGCTCCAACCACGCGTGCGCGAAGCCCTGTTGAGCACTGCGCGCGGCCTCGTCGAGGGTCTGCGGCACCTCGCCGAGCGGCGCATCCCGGCTCGGGCGCTGACCGCGATGACCGTGGTCCGTTTCTGTTACGGGGCTCTGACAGTCACGGTGCTGATGCTGTGCCGCTACTCCTGGGCGGCCACCGAGTCCGAGGGCCTGGCCCTGCTGGGGATCGCCGTCGTGGTGTCAGGAGCGGGCTTCTTCATGGCCGCCGTCGTCACGCCCTGGGCGGTCGCCCGGCTCACCCCGTTCGGCTGGATCGCCTGCTGTGCCGCTCTGGGCGCGGTACTGGTGCCGTCGCTCGGCCTGTTCTTCGAACCCGGACCGATGCTCGCGGCCGCCTTCATCCTCGGTCTCGGCACCCAGGGAACCAAGATCTCGACCGACACCGTCGTCCAGTCGTCCGTCGACGATGCCTTCCGCGGCCGGATCTTCGCCCTCTACGACGTCCTGTTCAACGTCGCCTTCGTCGGTGCCGCCGCGGTCGCCGCCCTGATGCTGCCGCCGGACGGACGGTCCGCCGCGCTGCTCTTCGTGGTGACCGCGCTCTATGCGTTGGTCTCGGCGGCGATGTTCCGCGCGGGGCGCGGCTAGGGGCGGCTAGCCCTCCACCTCGCGATGATCGGGTCCTTGCAGCACAGCAGGCCCGGACCCGATACCTTACGGGCGTCCTACACGAGCCTGTACACATCAATATCGGGGGAGATCCATGACCACGCCGCCTCAGGGCCAGAATCCCTACGGACAGCCGCCGTACGGTCAACAGCCCTACGGGCAACCGCCGTACGGCCAGAACCCCTACCCGCAGGCGCCGCCGGCACCGCAGGCGCCCTACGGACAGCCCCAGGGCGGGTACGCCTACCCCCAGCAGCCACAGGCTCCGTACGGCCAGCCGCAGCAGGGATACCCCTCGCCGCCGCAGCAGCCCTATATGCAGGGCGGCGCTCCCGTACCTCCGCCGCGTCCCGCCAAGAGCCGCTCACCCAAGGCGATTCTGCGGGCTGTGGGAGTCGTCCTCGCGCTGATCGCCTTCGCGTTCTTCTGGCTCACCAGCCTGGACGACGGAGACAGCGCCGAGGCCGGGGACTGTGTGAAGAAGTCCAGCAGTGCACTGGACGATGGCCTGGCCGTGGTCGATTGCGGTACCTCGGAGGCCCAGTACAAGGTGACCGAGGTACACAACGGCTCGTCGGACCCGTCCGTGTGCCGCTCGGGGCAGGACGCCTACGTCAAGACGGTGCACCGGCGCCGCCGGGCCGACACCGCCATGGTGCTCTGCCTCGCCCCCACGAAGTAGCGCACCCACACGCACTCCGGATATGCCGAGGGGCGGTGTTTCACGTGAAACACCGCCCCTCGCTTCATGCCCTCGTGGCTTCACTCGATGTTTCATGTGAAACATGGCATCGCGCCCGCGCCGAACGCCGTTTCACGTGAAACGGAGAAGCTCACGGAGTGCTCGTTTCACGTGAAACATGCCGGCCCATCGAGCGCCGTTTCACGTGAAACATCAGCCCTGAGAGGCCCACCACTCCTTCAGAGCGGCGATAGCCGCGTCCCGCCCCATGGGGCCGTGCTCCAGCCGGAGCTCCAGCATCTGCTTGTATGCCTTGCCGACCTCGGGTCCCGGGCGGATGCCCAGGATCTGCATGATGTCGTTCCCGTCCAGGTCCGGACGGATCGCATCCAGCTCTTCCTGCTCCTGGAGCCGTGCGATGCGCTCCTCAAGCCCGTCGTATGCGCGCGACAGGGCAGAGGCCTTGCGCTTGTTGCGGGTGGTGCAGTCCGACCGTGTGAGCTTGTGCAGCCGCTCCAGCTGTGGGCCGGCGTCCCGGACATAGCGACGGACCGCGGAGTCCGTCCACTCGCCCGTCCCATAGCCGTGGAAGCGCAGATGCAGCTCCACCAGACGCGAGACGTCCTTGACCATGTCGTTGGAGTACTTCAGCGCGGTCATCCGCTTCTTGGTCATCTTCGCGCCCACCACTTCGTGGTGGTGGAAGGAGACCCGACCATCCAACTCGAAGCGCCGCGTCTTGGGCTTACCGATGTCGTGCAGCAGGGCCGCCAGCCGCAGGACCAGATCGGGCCCGTTCTCTTCGAGGTCGATCGCCTGCTCCAGGACCGTCAGCGAGTGCTCGTAGACGTCCTTGTGACGGTGATGCTCATCACGCTCCAGCCGCAGGGCCGGCAGCTCGGGCAGGATCCGGCCGGCGATACCGGACCCGACCAGCAGGCGCAGTCCCTTGCGCGGGTTCGGCGCCAGGATCAGCTTGTTCAGCTCGTCCCGTACGCGCTCGGCGGAGACGATCTCGATCCGGTCCGACATCGCATTCATCGCGGCAACGACCTCGGGGGCGACCTCGAAGTCCAGCTGGGCGGCGAAGCGGGCCGCGCGCATCATCCGCAGCGGGTCATCGGAGAACGACTCCTCCGGCGTCCCGGGCGTGCGCAGCACCTGGGAAGCCAGGTCCTCCAGGCCGTCGTGCGGGTCGACGAACTCCTTCTGCGGCAGCAGGACCGCCATGGCGTTCACCGTGAAGTCCCGACGGATCAGATCTTCCTCGATGGAGTCTCCGTACGACACCTCGGGCTTGCGGGAAGTGCGGTCGTACGCCTCGGAGCGGTAGGTCGTGATCTCGATGTCGAACGAGTCCTTCTTGCAGCCGACCGTGCCGAAGGCAATGCCGACCTCCCAGACCGCGTCCGCCCACGGCCGGACGATCTTCAAGACGTCCTCGGGACGAGCGTCCGTGGTGAAGTCCAGGTCGTTGCCGAGCCGGCCCAGCAGCGCATCCCGGACCGAGCCGCCGACCAGGGCAAGCGTGAACCCGGCCTCCTGGAATCGACGGGCCAGGTCATCCGCAACGGGGGACACCCGCAGCAGTTCGCTCACGGCACGTCGCTGCACATGGTTCAGCGCGTTCGTCGACTGCGGCGTCCGCTCGGCGTTCGGGGTGGAGAGGTCATTGTTGGCGTTCGGCACAACAGAACAGGGTACGTGGCCGCGCCGAGCGAGGCGTCACGTAATAAAGGGGACAGGCCGGTCGCCCGGCGATCATGTGGAGCAGTCCCCGGCACTCCGGCACGCCGGGCCTCGTTACCATTCGTGGACGCACATTCCGACGACCACTGACGACGACGAGGGACGGACGAGCGCGTGGCCGAGGCGGCAGGGTTCCAGGGGACTGAACGGCCGCGTGGTCGATGGCTGCGAAGGACCGTGACACTCCTCACTGGAGTCCCCCTGCTCGCGGGGCTGCTCCAGACCCCGCACGCCCCCTCCGCCCAGGCGGCCACGACCGGCTCCCACACAGTCGACGTCACCATCGACTCCATGTCCCCGTCCGCTCCCGCCAAGGGTGACACGGTCACCATCTCCGGCACCCTGACCAACGACAGCCGCAGCACGATCACCGACGCACACCTCGACATGCACCGCGGCGATGCGCTCAACAGCCGCAGCGCCATCGAGTCTGTGACGCATCGCACCGGCTATCTGTCCGGGGCGGACGGCCCTGAGGTCGAGGGACACCAAGAGAAGATCGACAAGCTGGACCCCGGCGTCAGCCGCCCCTTCACCCTCAGCGTGCCGGCCAAGGACCTCGACCTCGGCGATGACGGTGTGTATCAGATCGGCGTCTCTCTGTCAGGGCACTCACAGGCCTCGTCGTACGAGCAGGTCCTCGGCATGGACCGGACGTTCCTGCCCTGGCAAGCCTCCGACGCCAAAAAGAAGACGCAGCTCACGTACCTGTGGCCGCTGATCTCCTCCACGCATCTCACCGCCGAGACCGACGCCGACGCCCAGCAGACACCGGTCTTCCGCAACGACGACCTCGCCGCCGAGCTCGCGCCGGGGGGCCGGCTCCAGCAGATGGTCGCGCTCGGCAAGAACCTGCCGGTGACCTTCGTCATCGACCCCGACCTGCTCGCCACCGTCGATGCGATGACCAAGTCGTACCGGGTGAACGGCCCGGACGGCCCGATGGGCAACAACCAGGCCGTCGCCAAGCAGTGGCTGCACGAACTCGAAGAGGCCGTCAAGTCGCACGAGGTCGTCGCGCTGCCCTTCGCCGACCCCGACCTGGCCTCGCTCGCGCACCACGGCAAGGGCGTCCCCAGCGCCCTCAGCCACCTCGGCCCGGCCACCGAGCTCGCGGACAAGACCGTCGACACCATCCTCGGCGTCAAGCCGCGTACCGACTTCGCATGGCCGGTGAACGGGGCGATCGACTCCTCCATCGTCGACGTCGCCACCTCGGCCGGGGCGCACAATGTGATCACCCGGAGCGACAGCCTGCGGGACACCGGCAAGCTGTCCTACACACCGACCGCGGCCCGCCCCATCGGCGGCGGCAACACCGCGATCGTCGCGGACGCCCCGCTCTCCCGGGCCTTCGAGGGCGATATGTCGAAGGCATCGGACGCCACCCACGCGGTGCAGGAGTTCCTCGCCCAGACGCAGATGATCAGTCTCCAGGACCCGGACCGGCAGCGCAGCGTCGTCGTCGCGCCACAGCGCATGCCGTCGGTGAGCCAGGCCCATGCCATGGCCACCGCACTGCGGGAGCTGGAGGAGGACGGGCGCTGGACCCAGTCGCTGAGCCTCAGCGGCGCAGCCAAGGCCAAGCCCGACCCCGCAGCCAGCCGCCAGGTGCCGAGCAGCTCCGCCTACCCGTCCGCGCTGCGCAGGCAGGAACTGCCCACCGACGCCTTCCGGCAGATCCAGGGCACCCAGTCCGCGCTGGACGACTTCCGGGTGATCCTGGCCCAGCCGGAGCGTGTGGTGACGCCGTTCGGCAACGCCATGATGCGGGAGATGTCGACGGAGTGGCGGGGCGATACCTCCGGTGCCGCGACGTTCCGGCACTCCGTGCGCAGCTACCTCGACGGGCTGACGAAGAAGGTCCATCTGATCCAGAAGTCGGAGGCCACGCTCTCCGGGCGCAGCGCCACGATTCCGGTGACGGTGCAGAACAACCTGGTCCAGGGCGTGAAGGACATGACGCTGCGGCTGACCTCCTCCCAGCCCAACCGTCTGGACGTGGGGAAGTCACAGCAGATCACGGTGGACGGCGGGCACAGCCAGTCGTTCAAGTTCGACACCACGGCCAACGCCAACGGTCGCGCTTGGGTGACCGCACAGCTCTACACGGCGGACGGAAGGCCCTACGGTGAGCCCATGACGTTCCAGGTGAACGTCACGGAGATCACCGCGACGGTGATGCTCGTCATCGCGGGCGGCGTGCTGTTGCTCGTTCTCGCCGGCGTGCGGATCTACCTCCAGCGCAAGCGGGCGGCGGCCCAGCGCGCCGAGGACGGGTCGGACGGCAACGACGCCGAGGGCCCGACAGACACGGACGGAGACGGCGACGGCACGGACGGAGACGCGCCCGAGCAGCCGAGTGACCCCACGCCGGACACCGGTTCGGAAAGCTCCGACCCGTCCGGCTCAGGTGAGAAAGTGGACCGTTGATATATGGCGGGGCCGGATGGCCGGCGACGGATGAGGTGGGGCAGCGATGAATGCGCCGTACGACGGTGACCGGGGCCGGGGCGCCAATGGCGACCCCACGCGGCCGGTCCCTCCGACGCCCCCGTTCCCCGCGGACCAGGACCCCTTCGTCCAGGACGCCTACCACGGCGATCCGCACCGCGCCCCGGACCCCACGGCCCACGGCCCGGTGACCGAGGCGCCCTACAACCGCGCCGCGCCGCCTCCGCCGCCCCCGGGGCAGCCGACGCAACCGCTCTACCAGCACCCTGCTGCGGGCCCGCACGCTCCCGCCACACAGCAGTGGGGCGCACCCCCACCGGCGGGGCCGCAGGGGCCGGCCGGCGATCTCTCGTCCGGCGATGCCGGGGCGACGACGCAGTTCGTGGGCGTCGACGCCCCGTTCAGCGAGTCATCCGGCGACCGCCCGGAGCCCGATGCCTTTGCGCATCTCTACCGGGACCAGCAGCCCTACGATCCCCAGCGGCCGGCCCCGGCCGGGCCGCCCCCCGGACCGCACGCCGGGCCGCCCACGGCCGGGCCGGTACAGGTCCCGGATGCTGTTCCGCAGCAGGCCGCCCCGGCACCGGAGCCGGCTCCCGTGGCGGCGGCCGGCAAGCCCTCCGGCGGCCGTGCCTCCGGTCTGCTCAAGTCCAGTGCGGTGATGGCTGCCGGCACGATGGTGTCCCGTCTCACGGGCTTCGTCCGCTCGGCGCTGATCGTCGCCGCGCTCGGCGGTGCGGTGCTCGGTGACTCCTGGCAGGTCGCCTACCAGCTACCGACGATGATCTTCATCCTGACCATCGGCGGCGGTCTGAACTCGGTCTTCGTTCCGCAGCTGGTGCGCGCGATGAAGGAGGACGACGACGGCGGCGAGGCCTACGCCAACCGGCTGCTGACGCTGGTCATCGTGGTCCTCGGTGTTCTGACGGTGCTCGCGGTGGTCGCGGCGCCACTGCTGGTGAAGCTGGTCTCGTTCGACATTTCGCGTGACCCGGCGGCCAACGAGGTCGCCGTCGCCTTCACCCGCTACTGCGTGCCCACGATCTTCTTCATGGGTCTGCACGTGGTGATGGGGCAGATCCTCAATGCCCGCGGCCGCTTCGGCGCGATGATGTGGACCCCGGTCCTCAACAACATCGTCATGATCGCCACGTTCGGCCTGTTCATCTGGGTCTACGGCACGGCGAAGACCTCGCACATCGGCGTCACCACCATCCCCGACGAGGGCATCCGCCTCCTGGGCATCGGCACCCTCCTCGGGCTCGTCGTCCAGGCCCTGGCGATGATCCCGTACCTGCGCGACGCCGACTTCAAGCTCCGGCTGCGCTTCGACTGGCGCGGCCACGGCCTGGGCAAGGCCGCCAAGCTCGCCAAGTGGACGGTGCTGTTCGTGCTCGCCAACCAGGCGGGCGTCCTGGTCGTCACCCAGCTCTCCACCTGGGCCGGCAACACCGCCGACCGGCAGGGCCACCCGGGCACCGGCTTCATCTCGTACGCCAGCGCCCAGCTGATCTGGAACATGCCACAGGCGATCATCACCGTCTCCGTGATGGCCGCGCTGCTACCGCGGCTGGCACGGTCCGCGCACGACGGCGACACCGGAGCCGTCCGGGACGACATGTCGCAGGGCCTGCGTACCTCCGCGGTCGCCATCGTCCCGATCTCGTTCGGCTTCCTCTCGCTCGGCATCCCGCTGTGCACACTGGTCTACGGCTCGTCCGGCGCCGGTATCCCGATGGGCTACATGCTGATGGCCTTCGGCGTGGGCCTGATCCCGTTCTCGGTGCAGTACGTCGTCCTGCGCGCCTTCTACGCGTACGAAGACACCCGGACGCCCTTCTACAACACGGTGATCGTCGCCGCCGTCAACGCCGCGGCCTCCGGCCTGTGCTTCCTGATCCTGCCCGCCCGCTGGGCCGTGGTCGGCATGGCGGCCTCGTACGGCCTGGCGTACATCATCGGCGTCGGCGTGGCCTGGCGGCGGCTGGGCAAGCGGATGGACGGCGACCTGGACACCGCCCATGTCGTGCGAACCTACGCGCGGCTGGCCGGCGCCAGCCTCCCGGCCACGATCATCTCGGGCGGCGTGGTCTACGCCCTCATGCAGACGCTCGGCAGCGGATTCCTCGGCTCGCTGACCGCTCTGATCGCCGGCGCCGCCGCACTGCTGACCGTGTTCTACGTCGCGGCACGCAAAATGCGCATCGAGGAAATGAACGCCCTGGTCGGCATGGTCCGGTCAAAGCTTGGGCGTTGATTGAGCACAACCATCGACTGCCACCGTGTGTCGTGCATAGTGGCGGACTGTGGGCACAATTGTCTTGGCTCATTGAGCCTGCAACGGATGGGGAGGCAGGAACGACGGTGGCGGAACGGAGCACGGCTGCCGTCGACGTGGCCGACACGAGCGGTGAGGAACCGCTGCCCGCCAAGGCGGGTAAGGCCACGGACGACGGTGCTAAGGCCGAGAAGGTATCCGGCGGGGAAACGGACGCCGCACGCACTGACGAGAGGCGTGCCGACGCGACCGAGGCCCAGCCACCGGAACTGCACAGCGGCCACAAGCTCGCCAGACGTTACCGCCTCGAAGAGTGCGTCACCCGTCTGGACGGATTCAGCAGCTGGCGTGCGGTGGACGAAAAGCTGCGCCGGGCTGTCGGTGTGCATATCCTGCCCGCCGACCACCCACGGGCCCGCCCGGTGCTCTCGGCCGCCCGTTCCTCGGCGCTGCTCGGCGACCCCCGGTTCGTCCAGGTCCTCGACGCCGTCGAGGAGAACGATGTCGTCTACGTCGTCCATGAGTGGCTGCCGGACGCCACCGAGCTCACCACCGTGCTCGCCAACGGCCCTCTGGAGCCGCACGACGCCTACCAGCTCGTCAGCCAGGTCTCCCAGGCCATGGCCGCCGCGCACCGCGAGGGCCTGTCGCACCTGCGGATCACCCCCGGCTCGGTGCTGCGTACGGAGTCCGGGCAGTACCGCATCCGCGGGCTGGCCGTCATGGCGGCGCTGCGCGGCATCACCTGCGAGCACCCGCAGCGCACGGACACCGAGGCGATCGGCGCCCTGCTGTACGCCGCACTCACCCAGCGCTGGCCGTACGAGAACGACGCCCACGGCCTGACCGGTCTGCCGAAGGGCGTCGGGCTGATCGCACCCGACCAGGTACGCGCCGGTGTTCACCGCGGGCTCTCCGAGCTCGCCATGCGCGCTCTGATCAACGACGGCGCCACGGCGTCCCGCCAGGAGCAGCCCTGCACCACGCCGGAGGAGCTGGCCAAGGCGGTTGCCGCCATGCCACGCATCCGGCCGCCGGAGACGGCGTTCACCACGCCGCCGCCGTACCAGCGCACGGGGTACCAGCAGGGCAGCTATCGGCAGAACTCCGGCCACAACGGCTCGGCCGGCCGGACTCAGCCGGTTGCGACGCCTCCGCCCCCGCTCCAGAGCCGCACCGGTCGGGCGCTGAAGTGGTCCGTCTCCGCGCTGCTCATCGCGGCGCTGGGACTGGGCAGCTGGCAGCTGGCAGACACCCTGCTGAAGCGGGAGAACGACCAGGACGACCCGGGGAACTCGCAGCCGGCCGGCGGCCCTGCCAAGAAGCCGGGCGGCAAACCGATCAAGATCGTGAATGCCGAGGAGTACTACCCGGACGGCAAGCCCCAGCACCCCGACCAGGCACGGAACACCCACGACGGCGACCCAAGCACCTACTGGCGGAGTCTCAGCTTCAAGGAGGGCCCGGAACTCAATCCGGCCTTCAAGCAGGGCGTCGGCCTGATCTACGACCTCGGCTCGAAGCAGCAGATAAGCAGCGCGTCCATCGGGCTGCACTACATCGGCAAGTACACCACCGTGACGCTGTATGCCGCGGATTCGCTCACGACGTCCGAGCCGCTGAGCTCCATGCGCAAGCTGGGCTCGGGGCAGACATCGGGAGCGACGGCGAAGATCAAGCTGAAGCAGCCGGCCAACGCGCGCTACGTGGTCGTATGGTTCACGGCGATGCCCTATGGGCCGACGGACGAGTTCAGCGGCCCCGGCTACAAACAGGGCGTCACAGAGGTGTCGTTCACGAGCTGAGCAGGCAGTGACCAGCGGGGCCCCGGCCGGATATCTGGCCGGGGCCCCGCTGGTCACCGGCGTTCGACAGCATTTACTTTCCTGACCTGGCGGGCTTCAATGGGACCGAGATCAGGCAGCTACGGCCGGGGGGCCCGTGTCCACCGACAGCAACGAGGCTTCGACAGCAACCGACGCCGATCTCCTCGCCTTGCATGTGAAAGGTGACCCCGATGCGTTCGGGGAGATCGTTCGGCGACATCGCGACCGGCTCTGGGCGGTGGCCCTGCGGACCCTCGGTGATCGCGAGGAAGCCGCCGACGCCGTGCAGGACGCCCTGGTCTCCGCCTATCGCGCGGCCCACACCTTTCGCGGCCAGTCCGCCGTGACGACCTGGCTGCACCGGATCACGGTCAACGCCTGTCTCGACCGGGCCCGTAAGGCCGCCTCCCGGCGCACCTCGCCCGTCGCCGAGACCGAGCGGCTGGAGCAGCTCCTCGAACCCGAAGAGTCCGCCGCGGCCCCGGCCGAACGCGAGGACCTCCACCGTGAGCTCCTCCGCGCGCTGCGCACTCTTCCCGAGGAACAGCGAGCCGCACTCGTCCTCGTCGATATGCAGGGGTACCCCGTCGCGGAGGCCGCCGCGATCCTCGACGTACCGACCGGAACGGTGAAGAGCCGCTGCGCACGCGGCCGTGCTCGACTCCTCCCCTTGGTCACCCATCTGCGCACGGGCGACGGGGGTAGCAAGCCGACGGGCGGGGGAAGGAACCGGGCGCAGGGGACATCCGTCCCACCGACGGCAGGACCGACGGACACTGGTGCCGTGAAGGGCGGAGGTGGGCGAGCGTGACGTCGACGACCGACACGGGTGAGCACCCGGAGGTCTCCGAGATCTCCGAGCTCTCCGACGGGCTGCTCTCTCCCTCCCGCACCGCGGATCTGCGGGGCCACCTCGCGCGCTGCGCGCTGTGCGAGGACGTCTATGCGTCCCTGGAGGAGATCCGAGGGCTGCTGGGCACGCTCCCCGGCCCGACGCGGATGCCGAGCGATGTGGCCGAGCGTATTGATGCCGCCCTCGCGGCGGAGGCGCTGCTGGACGCTACCGCTCCTGGATCCGAAGGCGATGTTTCACGTGAAACAGCCACCGTCCCGGTCCTTGTTTCACGTGAAACCGATGCCGAGGTTTCACGTGAAACGGATGATGAGCCCCCTGGGCGTGGAAACTCCTCCAGCCGGCCCGCCGGACGGCCTCGTGGTGCCACCGGACCGGGCCGCGGGGCGCCTGGCGGCCGCTCGCCGCGTTCACGGCGCTGGCCCCGAGTTCTGCTCGGCACGGCAGCGGCAGCGGCGGTCCTCAGCTTCGGTGGCTTGCTCATCCAGAACGCGGCCATGGACGGCACCCAGGCGAGCCAGGACCGAGCCACCTCCACCACCGGGAAGAGCCGGGGTGGTGCAGCCGGCCTCACCACTACCAGCCTTGAATCACATGTCCGCGACCTGCTTGCGTCCAAGAAGTCGCACAGGTCGCCGGACATGGGTGCCCGCAGCTCCCCCGAGACCCCCCTGCGGGGTAATGCCGACACAGTTCCGTCATGCGTCCGCCAGGGCATAGGGCGCCCGGAGGCTCCGCTGGCGTCCAGCCACACCCGCTACCAGGGCAAGGACGCCTATCTGGTCGTACTGCCCGACCCCGCCGACGCCACGCGCGTCTCGGCGTATGTCGTCTCTTCCTCCTGCGTCTCCGCCACTCCGCCGGTTCCCGGAAAGGTGCTGCTGTCGCACTCGTACCAGCGAGACTGAGCGACGAGAAGTGCGCTGTGACACTCCGGGAATGCTCGCCCCGTAGGATCCGTTGGGTGGGGTGAGAGTTCCGAGAGCCCCAGCAAGCAGTCGGCAGAGACAAGGAAGACACCCGTGAGCGACGTTCGCAACGTGATCATCATCGGCTCCGGGCCCGCGGGCTACACCGCAGCGCTCTACACCGCCCGCGCGTCCCTGAAGCCGCTGGTCTTCGAAGGTGCCGTCACCGCCGGCGGCGCGCTGATGAACACCACCGACGTGGAGAACTTCCCCGGTTTCCGCGACGGCATCATGGGGCCGGACCTGATGGACAACATGCGCGCCCAGGCCGAGCGCTTCGGCGCCGAGCTCGTACCGGACGACATCGTCGCGGTCGACCTCAGCGACGAGATCAAGACGGTCACCGACACCGCAGGCAATGTGCACCGGGCGAAGGCGGTCATCGTCAGCACCGGCTCCCAGCACCGCAAGCTCGGCCTGCCCCGCGAGGACGAGCTGTCCGGCCGCGGCGTCTCCTGGTGCGCCACCTGTGACGGGTTCTTCTTCAAGGACCAGGACATCGCCGTCATCGGTGGTGGCGACACCGCGATGGAGGAGGCCACTTTCCTCTCCCGCTTCGCCAAGTCGGTCACGGTCGTCCACCGCCGCGACGCCCTGCGTGCCAGCAAGGCGATGCAGGACCGCGCCTTCGCCGACCCGAAGATCAAGTTCGTCTGGGACAGCGAGGTCGCCGACATTCACGGCGAGAACAAGCTGGCGGGTCTGACGCTGCGCAACGTCAAGACCGGTGAGACCTCGGAGCTCCCCGTCACCGGCCTCTTCATCGCAATCGGCCACGACCCGCGGACCGAGCTGTTCAAGGGCCAGCTGAACCTCGACGACGAGGGCTACCTCAAGGTCGACGCGCCCAGCACCCGTACGAACCTGACGGGTGTCTTCGCCGCCGGTGATGTGGTCGACCACACCTACCGCCAGGCGATCACCGCGGCCGGCACGGGCTGCTCCGCCGCCCTTGACGCCGAGCGGTTCCTCGCCGCGCTGTCCGACGGTGAGGCGGTCGCCGAGCCGGAGAAGACCGCTTCCGCCTGACCCCCGCACCCAGCTTTCCCACCACCCACCCAGTAAGGAGATTGCCATGGCCGGCGCCACGGTGACCGTTACGGACGACAACTTCGAAGAGGTCGTCCTCAAGAGCGACAAGCCCGTCCTCGTGGACTTCTGGGCCACCTGGTGCGGCCCGTGCCGCCAGGTCGCCCCGTCCCTGGAGGCCATTGCCGCCGAGCACGACGAGATCGTCATCGCCAAGCTGAACACCGACGAAAACCCGGCGACCACCGCCAAGTACGGCGTCATGTCGATCCCGACGATGAACGTCTACAAGGGCGGCGAGGTCGTGAAGACCATCGTCGGCGCCAAGCCGAAGGCTGCCATCGAGCGCGACCTGGCGGACTTCCTCGCCTGAGTCACTCTCGTTGTTTCACGTGAAACGGGCCCGCCCTCATCGAGGGTCGGGCCCGTTCGCTGTTTCACGTGAAACATGCTGCCGGGGGACGGCCTGACTCACAGCGGTCGCAGGGCAGGTTCCTTCTGGACGGCTCCCAAGAGACGGTCGAGCGCCAGCTCCACGTCTTCCTTCCACGAGATCGTGGTCCGTAGCTCAAGCCGCAGACGCGGAAAGCGGGGGTGTGGGCGTACGGTCTTGAAGCCCACGGCGAGGAGATGATCGGCGGGCAACACACATGCCGGCTCGGTCCAGCGGGCATCGCCGAATGCCTCAATGGCCTTGAAGCCTCGCTGGATGAGGTCCTTGGCCACCGTCTGGACCATCACCCGCCCCAGCCCCTGTCCTTGATAGCCGGGGATGAGCCATGCCGTCAGCAGCTGTACCGCATCCGGCGACACCGGACTGGTGGGGAAGGCGGTGGAGCGCGGCACATAGGCCGGCGGGGCGTACATCACAAACCCCACGGGCACCTCGTCGACATAGACAACTCGCCCACAGGATCCCCACTCGAGCAGTACCGCCGAGATCCAGGCTTCCTTCTCCAGCTCGGGACGTCCCGCCCTTACCGCGGCCTCGCCGCTGACGGGGTCGAGCTCCCAGAAGACGCAGGAGCGGCAGCGCTTGGGGAGATCCGGAAGGTTGTCCAGCGTGAGCGGTACGAGCCGACGGCCCATAAAGCCAGGTCCTCACTTCTCTCGCCTGCCGCACCACGAAGCGTCGTCAGCACCGCCTGCTCCCTGAGCAGACCACCAACGAACCCTCCGACAGCTGCGAGGCCGAAACCCACTGCCAGCAGTCCGGTGCGGCTCACCGATCGCATGGCCCTCTCCTCGCTATGAGGTGTCTCCATGTGGATGTGTGCCATACCCGAACGCATCGTATCCACCCTTTACGGGCACGGGTACCGCACAAGAGCAAAGGGCGGGCCGTGTTCCGGTATGGACTCCGGAACACGGCCCGCCCAGGAGCCGAAGGCGTCAGCTCACTCGTCGTCCTTCTGCTCCTCGGCCAGTGTCTGGCCCAGGACGCATCCCTCACCGGGAGCGAGCGTGCCGAGGATGCGCTCCAGATCGTCTATCGAGGCGAACTCGACAACGATCTTCCCCTTCTTCTGCCCCAGGTCGACCTTCACCCGAGTCTCGAACCGGTCGGACAGCCGGGTGGCCAGATCGGTGAGTGCGGGAGACACCCGAGTCCCCGCACGGGGCCCCTTCGTCTTGCTCGCGCTCTTCGGATTCGAGCCCATCAGCTTCACGATCTCCTCGACCGTGCGGACCGACAGCCCCTCCGCGACGATGCGGCGTGCCAGGTGGTCCTGCTCCTCCGAGTCCTCCACGGACAGCAGGGCACGGGCATGCCCTGCCGAAAGCACACCTGCGGCAAGACGGTTCTGCACCGACGGCGAGAGATTCAGCAGACGCAGGGTGTTGGAGACCTGCGGACGCGAGCGACCGATCCGGTCGGCGAGCTCGTCATGCGTGCACTTGAAGTCCTTCAGCAACTGGTCGTAGGCGGCGGCCTCTTCCAGCGGGTTGAGCTGCGCCCGGTGCAGGTTCTCCAAGAGGGCGTCGAGGAGCAGCTTCTCATCGTCGGTTTCCCGGACGATGGCAGGAATCTTCTCCAGTCCGGCCTCACGGGACGCCCGCCAGCGGCGCTCGCCCATGATGAGTTCGTACGTCTCCGGTCCGGTCTGGCGAACCACCACCGGCTGGAGCAGACCCACCTCCTTGATGGAGACGATCAGCTCCGCCAGAGCGTCCTCGTCGAAGACTGTACGGGGCTGGCGCGGGTTCGGCGTGATCGCATCCAGTGGCACCTCGGCGAAGTGCGCGCCCGCCACCGCCGACAGGCCCGCTGCTGCCTCGGCCCCGGCCGACGCCTCTGTTTCACGTGAAACACCGTGCGTCGGCAGCGATGTCACCTTGGCGGCCGCTACTCCCCGTTCCGGGGTCAGGACCGGTACGGCCGACGGTGACGGCGCTCCCTGTCCCATCGCGGGTCCGACGTGGTCCGTGCTCTGCGGTGCTGCGGGGATCAGCGCACCGAGCCCACGGCCCAGGCCTCTACGTCGTTCGCTCACTGAGTCCCCTCCGAGATGCTGTGCTGTGCTTCATAGTTGACGCTGAGGCCCTGGCCCCCGGTCTGCGGGACCCCACGCAACGCGATCTCTCGGGCTGCTTCGAGATAGGAAAGCGAGCCACTGGATCCCGGGTCATAGGTGAGCACTGTCTGCCCATAGCTGGGCGCCTCGGAGATACGCACCGACCGCGGAATGCTCGTACGGAGCACCTCGTGGCCGAAGTGGCTGCGTACCTCGTCAGCAACCTGCGAGGCCAGCCGGGTACGCCCGTCGTACATGGTGAGCAGGATCGTCGAGACATGGAGCTTGGGGTTGAGATGGCCCCGCACCAGATCGACGTTCCGCAGCAGCTGGCCGAGCCCCTCCAGCGCGTAGTACTCGCACTGAATCGGGATCAGCACCTCGGCACCGGCGACCAGCGCGTTGACGGTGAGCAGACCGAGCGAGGGCGGGCAGTCGATGAAGATGTAGTCCAGCGGCTGCTCGTACGCCTTAATGGCCCGATCCAACCGGCTTTCACGTGCCACCAGCGAGACCAGCTCGATCTCGGCGCCGGCCAGATCGATCGTGGCGGGCGCACAGAACAGCCCCTCCACATCCACGACCGGCTGCACGACGTCGGAGAGCGGCTTGCTGTCCACCAGCACGTCATAGATCGACGGCACTTCGGAGTGGTGATCGATCCCCAACGCGGTCGATGCGTTGCCCTGGGGATCGAGGTCGATCACCAGCACCCGGGCCCCATGCAGGGCCAACGAGGCCGCCAGGTTCACGGTGGTCGTGGTCTTACCGACCCCGCCCTTCTGGTTGGCAACCACCATGACCCGAGTCTGTTCAGGTCGGGGCAGCCCCTCACCCGCGCGGCCAAGTGCCTCTACCGCCAGCTGAGCTGCACGACCGATCGGGGTGTCGTCCATCGGGGGCGGCGTTTCACGTGAAACGTCGTCCCCGAACGACTCGCTACGGGGACCGGGGACCGGATCGGTCATCGGTCCCGCGATGTTGGCGTCGGACCGCAAGGATTCACTCTCCTCGACATCTGGCTCGCAATGTTCAGAGCCTGCCATGCTTTCGGTGTCGTGAACCAGTGAGGTCCGTTCTCCTGTGGACGAATCCACATCTGTGGATACTTCCGTGACCCTTGCGGGCTTACGGTCGCGCGGCGCGGCGGCCGCACGCCCGCGGCCGATGATCCCTTGCAGCAGAGAACGACGTTTCACGTGAAACACGATGCCAGTGCCGCGCCTGAATTAGCCGCGACACTCCGTCTTGTGCCGTTTTGATGGGGTTTATAGAATTCGCTCGTTCCCCTATTTCGCGGAACGGAACGCCCTCGCATCCATGCCGGTCCGCATTGCTCCGGCATGAGGGCATCAGCGCCGGCGCCCCCTCGACACACGGCTGACGCGCGCCGCCTTCGCCCGCTTGGCCGCGAAGCGCACACCGCCGGGGCTCTCGCCCACCTCGACCCGCACCACGGTCGACGGCGGATCCACGATCCCCTCACCGACGTGCACCACCGAGGTCTCGACCACGCCCAGCTTGCTCAGCGCCGCCCGGGCTCCCTTGAGCTCCTCCTCCGCGGCATCGCCCTTGAGCGCCAGCATCTCGCCGTACGGACGCAGCAGCGGAACGCCCCAGCCGGCCAGCCGGTCGAGCGGAGCAACCGCGCGCGCGGTCACCACATGCACCTGCGGAAGCTTGCCCATGACCTCCTCGGCCCGCCCCCGGACGACGGTGACGTGGTCGAGACCGAGCAGTTCGACGACCTCTTGCAGGAAGGTCGTCCTCCTCAGGAGCGGCTCCAGGAGCGTGATCTTCAGATCTGGACGCACCAGGGCCAGCGGAATACCGGGCAGCCCGGCCCCCGACCCGACATCGCAGACCGAAACGCCCTCGGGCACCACCTCGGAGAGCACCGCGCAGTTCAGCAGATGCCGCTCCCACAGTCGCGGCACCTCCCGCGGGCCGATCAGCCCTCGCTTCACACCTGCGTCGGCGAGCAGTTCGCCGTACCGCACGGCCTCCGGAAAGCGCTCACCGAATACCTCCTGCGCCGCCTTCGGCGCGGGAGGGAGCTCCGCTGCTGCCTCCGCCACGGGAACCGCCCTTCCTCTGGACTGCTTTTCCTGTCGGGAACCGGGCCTACGCACCCGGAATAACACAGATCGCTGACAACTTTTGGCCCCGCCTGCGAGCAGACGGGGCCAAAGAAAATACGGAAGCGCTGAGCGGTCAGGCCGGGAGGACAACCACTCGGCGCTGCGGCTCCTCGCCCTCGGACTCGCTCCGGAGACCGGCCGCCGCCACCGCGTCATGGACGACCTTGCGCTCGAACGGCGTCATCGGGTCCAGCTTCACCGGCTGACCGGTGCCCCGGGCCTCCTCCGCCGCCTTCGCGCCGATCTTCGTCAGCTGCTCACGCTTACGCGCCCGGAAACCGGCGATGTCCAGCATCAGACGGCTGCGGTCACCGGTCTCCCGGTGCACGGCCAGCCGGGTCAGCTCCTGAAGCGCCTCCAGGACCTCACCGTCGCGCCCCACCAGCTTCTGGAGGTCACGGCTGGTCGCATCGCTGATGATCGACACGGCCGCGCGGTCGGCCTCCACGTCCATGTCGATGTCGCCGTCGAGGTCGGCGATGTCCAGCAGACCCTCGAGGTAGTCGGCTGCGATCTCGCCTTCCTGCTCCAAGCGGGTCAGGGTGTCGGTGCCCTCGGCGGCAGGGGTCGTGTCCGTCACGAAAGGACTCCTTCTTACTTCTTGGACGGGTGCTTGGGGCGCTGCTGGCCCTTGCGCTGTCCGGACTTGGCGGTACGGGACCCGGAGGCGCCGCCCTTCTCCTTGTCCTCCTGCGCGTCCTTCTTCTCCAGCGACGGCTTCTTCGCGGCGCCCTGGCCGGAGCCCGCCCGGGTGCGCTGCCCGCCGCCGGCCGGGGCAGTGCCGCCGGTCTGCCGCTTGGCCTTCGTCTGGCGCTTGGGCTGCTGGCGGTTCTGGCGCGCCTCCTCGGCGGCCCTCTTCGCCTCGACCTCGGCCGGGCTCTCGACGAGCTTGCCCTGGGCCCGCAGCCGCTCCTGGCGCTCCGCGAAGGCCTTGCTGCCCGGGGTCGGGTTACGACGGATGACGAACATCTGCTGGCCCATGGTCCACACGTTGGTGGTCAGCCAGTAGACGAGAACACCGACGGGGAAGTTGATGCCGAAGACGGCGAACATGATGGGGAAGACGTACATCAGCATCTTCTGCTGCTGCATGAACGGCGTCTTCACCGTGAGGTCGACGTTCTTGGTCATCAGCTGGCGCTGCGTGTAGAACTGCGACGCCGACATCAGGACGATCATGATGATCGTGACCACGCGCACGTTGGTGACCGAAGCGCCGAGGCTCTCGATCTTCGCCGCGCTGTCCATGAACTTCGCCGCCAGCGGCGCACCGAAGATGTGTGCCTTCTGGGCGCTCTGCAGCAGCGTCTGGTCGATGACGCCGACGGTCTTGTTCTGCGCGATGTGGCTGAGGACCTGGTACAGGGAGATGAAGAACGGCGACTGCGCCAGAATCGGGAGACAGCTCGACAACGGGTTGGTACCCGTCTCCTTGTAGAGCTTCATCATCTCTTCGGACTGGCGCTGCTTGTCGCTCTTGTAGCGCTCCTGGATCGCCTTCATCTTCGGCTGGAGCGCCTGCATGTTCCGCGTCGACTTGATCTGCTTCACGAAGAGCGGGATCAGGCAGATACGGATCAGTACCACCAGCGAGACGATGGACAGACCCCACGCCGCGCCACTGTTCGGGTCAAAGATCAGGCTGTAGAACGAGTGGAACTGGACGATGATCCAGGAAACAGCGGTATAGAGGGGACCGAGGATCGTGTCCACGAATCAGGCTCCTTGGGCGTTGGGCTGAGTCTCGGGCTGGGCGGCGGGTTCATGGACGACAGTCCCGCCCAGACGGCTCCTCAGCCGCTGATGCCAGACCGGACGCTTCCGGGGAGGGACGTGGTCGACGCCACCGAGCGACCACGGGTTGCAGCGCAGGATGCGCCAAGCCGTCAGCGCAGTCCCTTTCACCGCGCCGTGCCTGTCGATGGCCGTATAGCCATAGTGCGAGCACGACGGGTAGTACTTGCAGACCGGGCCCAGCAGAGGGCTGATGGTCCACTGGTAGATCTTGATCAAAAGCAGCAGCGGGTACTTCACTGTGCGCTCCCTCCCGGGTCCCGTCCGGGGTTCCGGGGGCCCGCGGCGTAGCCGCCGACGGACGTGGCCCCCGGGGGATTGCAGCCTCTCGGCACCCCTCCCAGCAGCCGCTCCAGGGCGGCGTCCAGGTCTCGGGCCAGCTGGTCGTGATCCGCGTCACCCGCACCGGGCAGGGCCCGTACGACAACCAGGCTACCGGCGGGCAGCCGGTCCAGCCGGTCGCGCACGAGGTGGCGGAGTCTCCGCTTGACCTTGTTGCGCACAACCGCGGTGCCGATGGCCTTGCTCACGACGAAACCCGCACGCGTCGGGGGAACACGTTCCCCCGACGCGTGCGGGTCCGTTGCACCGCTACGACAATGAACGACAAGGAGCGGGCGCCCGGCCCTGCGTCCCCGGCGTACCGCGGTCGCGAAGTCCTCGCGCCGCCTCAGCCGATTTTCGGTAGGCAGCACGGCATGGACCTAGGTCAGGCTGCTCAGGCCGACAGGCGGGCGCGACCCTTGCTGCGGCGCGTCGCGAGGATCGCGCGGCCGGCACGGGTCCGCATGCGCAGACGGAAGCCGTGGGTCTTCGCGCGGCGGCGGTTGTTCGGCTGGAAGGTGCGCTTGCTCACTCGGGGGCTCCAGGAATGCTTGTTGTCTCAAGGTGAGACAGATGTGGGGCGTCGTTGGCTGTCACCGTGCGCCCACGAGTAGCTCGCAACGCTCGATTGCACCGCTTGACGATCGCCCAGAGCGCGATCTTTGCCCATCGGAGGCAGGCGGCAGCAGCCATCGACAACTCGACCTGGTCACGGTACGCGCGGCTACGCCATCCGGTCAAACCGGCTCGTTGGGAGTGCCCGCGGTGCCTTGTCAGGACACTCTATGCACAGCCTGTGGACAACAACTTGAATCCCCAGGCCCGCCCTGACTACCGTGGCTGAACTCCATTTCCTTCCCGCCCGTCCCGAGAATCACACATTCGTGGGACTGTGAGAGAGCGTGCCCTGTGGCTGACGTACCTGCCGATCTTGCCGCAGTGTGGCCGCGCGTGCTCGACCATCTCCTCCGTGCGGAGACCGACGGCCTCAAGCCCAAGGACCAGGACTGGCTCAAGCGCACCCAGCCGCTGGCGCTGGTCGCCGACACCGCGCTGCTCGCCGTCCCCAACGAATTCGCCAAGGGCGTGCTCGAAGGCCGACTGGCACCGTTGATCGGGGAGGCCCTCAGCCATGAGTGCGGCCGCCCGATCCGGATCGCGATCACCGTGGACGACACCTCCGAGGAGCCCCCGGCGCCGTCAGCCCCCACGCCGCAGCATCCGTCCCCCCAGCAGCCCCCGCTCCATCAGCAGCGCCAGTCGCCGCAGCACGACGCCTACGACTACGAGCCCCGGCACGAGACCCGGCAGGGCTACGGGCACCAGGGCGAGGACCTGCCCGGCGTCCGGCCCGCCTACCCCGACTACCAGCGTCCCCGGCACGAGCCCGGCGCCTGGCCGCAGCCCTCCGGGATGGTCGGCGGCCCCGGCCCCCGGGAGGACTACGGCTGGCAGCAGCAGCACCTCGGCGGCTTCCTGGAGCGCGAACCGGCCGGGGAGCAGTGGCGTGAGCCCTACGGCTCGCCGTCCTCGCGCGGACCGCAGCACCAGCCGGCACAGGGCGACTACCGCCCCCAGGCGCACGAGCGCAGCGGGCCCCCGCAGCACTCCGACGGTGCGCGCCCGGCGTACGAGCAGCACCGCCACGACCCCCACGAGCACCAGCCCAGTGGCCGCAACGGCCGCTCCGGTCCCGGTGCCGTACTGCCCGCGTCCAGCGGTGCGCCGGGGCCGCTCGCCGCACAGCCCGCTCCGGCGACCGGCCCCGGCGAGCCGACCGCGCGGCTGAACCCGAAGTACCTCTTCGACACCTTCGTCATCGGTGCCTCGAACCGCTTCGCGCACGCCGCCGCGGTGGCCGTCGCCGAGGCCCCGGCCAAGGCGTACAACCCCTTGTTCATCTACGGGGAGTCCGGCCTCGGCAAGACCCACCTGCTGCATGCGATCGGGCACTACGCGCGGAGCCTGTACCCGGGGACCCGGGTGCGGTACGTGAGCTCGGAGGAGTTCACCAACGAGTTCATCAACTCCATCCGCGACGGCAAGGCGGACGCGTTCCGCAAGCGCTACCGCGACATGGACATCCTGCTGGTCGACGACATCCAGTTCCTGGCGAGCAAGGAGTCGACGCAGGAGGAGTTCTTCCACACCTTCAATACGCTGCACAACGCGAACAAGCAGATCGTGCTGTCCTCGGACCGGCCGCCCAAGCAGCTGGTCACCCTGGAGGACCGGCTGCGCAACCGCTTCGAGTGGGGTCTGATCACCGACGTCCAGCCGCCCGAGCTGGAGACCCGGATCGCGATCCTCCGCAAGAAGGCGGTGCAGGAGCAGCTGAACGCACCGCCGGAGGTGCTGGAGTTCATCGCGTCCCGGATCTCGCGCAACATCCGCGAGCTGGAGGGCGCGCTGATCCGGGTCACCGCGTTCGCCTCGCTCAATCGGCAGCCAGTGGACCTGGGGCTCACCGAGATCGTGCTGAAGGATCTGATCCCCGGGGGCGAGGACGCGGCGCCGGAGATCACCGCGACCGCGATCATGGCGTCCACCGCCGACTACTTCGGGCTCACCATCGACGACCTCTGCGGCTCCTCGCGCAGCAGGGTGCTGGTGACCGCCCGGCAGATCGCCATGTACCTGTGCCGTGAGCTGACCGACCTCTCGCTGCCCAAGATCGGCGCACAGTTCGGCGGCCGGGACCATACGACGGTGATGCATGCGGACCGCAAGATCCGCGCGCTGATGGCCGAGCGCCGTTCGATCTACAACCAGGTCACCGAGCTGACCAACCGCATCAAGAACGGCTGAGGCCGGCCGCCGAGCCGGCGACGAAGGGCGCTTCGGGACTCGTCTCCCGGGGCGCCCTTCGTCGTACGGGGATGTGCGGGGACGTCAAAGGGGTGCCGGCCGCACCGGCTGTGTTCGATTCCGTGCCTGGTCACGGCCTCTCTCCACAGATTGGGCAAGAATCTTCCGTCCACACCCTGGGGAGGGGAGAGTTATCCCTGTGGGATCCACAGGTCGGTGTGTTGACGGAGCATCGGTGGAGGTCAGCCGCTTGGGGATTTGTGATCAACCTTCTTCCACAGGGTGTGGACAGTCGATCCGTCCACAGGGCGGTGGATGTCTTGTCCACCGGCCACCCACAGACCAGCCGCCGTTGTCCCCAGCAATCCCCAGCTTCTCCACACCCCTGTCCACTGTTCGGCAACGCAACACCCGCGCTCACCGCGCCGAGTGAAAGCCGTCACACCAAGTTGGTTGGTTGGGCTGTGGGGAACGTGGGTAAAGCTGGGGATGGCACTGGGGAGAAGTACCCGTCCCCTGTGCATCGGGTGTGCAGAACTTTGGGCGGTCCACAGCACCACCGGCTTATCCACGGCCGCCACCCACAGGGGCAGTGGACAAAAAATCCGCGTTGACCTGCGCAGAAGCAGTTGTCCACGGTTTCCACAAGCCCTACTACTACGACCACGGATATCTACCGGGGAACTCGTTCGGAAACGGGGCCTGTGCACAAGTTGGCCGCCGAGCGTCCGGGACCGGTCGAGTCGACTTGACCCCGAGCCGCACCGACTGTCGGTGGCGTACGTCAGACTGGTCTCCGGCAACTCAGCCGACGAAGAACGCCAGCAGGGCGAGAGCCAGCAACAGCAGGAGGCGGTTTCCGGTGAAGATCCGGGTGGAGCGCGATGTACTCGCGGAGGCAGTGGCCTGGGCGGCCAAGAGCCTCCCGGCCCGTCCGCCGGTGCCCGTCCTCGCGGGCCTGCTCCTGAAGGCCGAGGACGGCGTACTGAGCCTCTCCGGCTTCGACTACGAGGTCTCCGCGCGGGTCTCGGTCGACGCCGAGGTGGAAGAGGAGGGCACAGTCCTCGTCTCCGGCCGACTGCTCGCCGACATCTGCCGCGCACTGCCGAACCGCCCGGTGGAGATTTCCACCGACGGTGTACGGGTGACCGTCGTCTGTGGCTCCTCGCGCTTCACCCTCCACACCCTCCCTGTGGAGGAGTACCCGTCCCTGCCGACGATGCCCACCGCCACCGGCACCGTCCCCGGCGAGGTCTTCGCCTCGGCCGTCTCCCAGGTGGCCATCGCCGCCGGCCGTGACGACACCCTCCCGGTGCTCACCGGCGTACGGATCGAGATCGAGGGCGACACCGTCACCCTGGCCTCCACCGACCGCTACCGCTTCGCGGTGCGTGAGTTCCTGTGGAAGCCGGAGAGCCCGGACGCCTCCGCGGTCGCGCTGGTCCCCGCCAAGACGCTGCTGGACACCGCCAAGTCCCTGAGCAGCGGTGACACCGTCACGCTGGCGCTGTCCGGCTCCGGCCAGGGCGAGGGCCTGATCGGTTTCGAGGGCGCCGGGCGGCGGACGACGACGCGTCTGCTGGAAGGCGACCTGCCGAAGTACCGCACGCTCTTCCCGACCGAGTTCAATTCGGTCGCCGTGATCGAGACCGCCCCGTTCGTCGAGGCCGTCAAGCGTGTGGCGCTGGTGGCCGAGCGGAACACCCCGGTCCGGCTGAGCTTCGAGCAGGGTGTGCTGATCCTGGAGGCCGGCTCCAGCGACGATGCACAGGCTGTGGAGAGGGTGGACGCGGATCTGGACGGCGACGACATCTCGATCGCCTTCAACCCCGGCTTCCTCCTGGAGGGCCTGTCCGCCATCGACTCCCCGGTGGCGCAGCTGTCCTTCACGACGTCCACCAAGCCTGCGCTGCTCAGCGGTCGGCCGGCCAAGGACGCCGAGGCGGACGACGCCTACAAGTACCTGATCATGCCCGTCCGGCTGTCCGGCTGACGCGGCGGAGCGAGCCTTCGGCCGCTCATCGGAGCCCTTGCGGCGACCGGCTGACAGGCCCCCCGATGAGCGGCTGAGCCCACAGCTGTGCACGGACCTGCGGGCGTAGGCTCGGACGCGGGTACACCAGCAACGACTACGTGCAAAGAGGGTCTCTGATGGAGCTCGGTCTCGTCGGTCTCGGCAAGATGGGCGGCAACATGCGCGAGCGCATCCGCCGCGCCGGCCACACCGTCGTCGGATACGACCGCAACCCGGACCTGGCGGATGTGGACAGCCTCCAGGAGCTTGTGGCCAAGCTCAAGGGGCCCCGGGTGGTCTGGGTCATGGTCCCGGCCGGTGCCGCCACCCAGTCCACGATCGACGAGCTGGCCGAGCTGCTCTCGCCGGGCGACATCGTCGTGGACGGCGGCAACTCCCGCTGGACCGATGACGAGAAGCACGCCGAGGAGCTGAAGGCCAAGGGCATCGGCTTCGTCGACTGCGGTGTCTCCGGCGGCGTCTGGGGCCTGGAGAACGGCTACGCGCTGATGTACGGCGGCGAGGCGGACGACGTCGCCAAGGTGCAGCCGATCTTCGACGCCCTCAAGCCCGAGGGCGAGTTCGGCTCGGTGCACGCCGGCAAGGTCGGCGCCGGCCACTTCGCGAAGATGGTCCACAACGGCATCGAGTACGCGATGATGCAGGCCTTCGCCGAGGGCTGGGAGCTGCTGGAGAAGGTCGACTCCGTCACGGACGTGCGCGAGGTCTTCCGCTCCTGGCAGGAGGGCACGGTCATCCGCTCCTGGCTGCTCGACCTGGCGGTCAACGCGCTGGACGACGACGAGCACCTGGACAAGCTGCGCGGTTATGCACAGGACAGCGGCGAGGGCCGGTGGACTGTGGAAGCCGCCATCGACAACGCCGTGCCGCTGCCCGCGATCACGGCCTCGCTCTTCGCCCGCTTCGCGTCCCGCCAGGACGACTCCCCGCAGATGAAGATGATCGCCGCGCTGCGCAACCAGTTCGGTGGCCACGCGGTCGAGAACAAGAAGTAAGCAGCAGTAACAGCAAGGAAGCAGCCGGGGGAGGTCGGCGCACCGTCATGCACGTATCGCATCTGTCGCTTGCCGACTTCCGCTCGTACGCCCGGGTCGAGGTCCCGCTCGGCCCGGGCGTCACGGCTTTCGTGGGCCCCAACGGACAGGGCAAGACCAACCTCGTCGAGGCGGTCGGCTACCTCGCCACGCTCGGCAGCCACCGGGTCTCCTCGGACGTCCCGCTGGTGCGGATGGGCGCCGAGCGCGCGATCGTCCGAGCCGCGGTCGTCGAGGGCGACCGTCAGCAGCTGGTCGAGCTGGAGCTGAATCCGGGCAAGGCCAATCGCGCCCGCATCAACAGGTCCTCCCAGGTCAGACCGCGTGACGTGCTCGGCATCGTGCGGACGGTGCTGTTCGCGCCGGAGGATCTGGCGCTGGTCAAGGGCGATCCCGGTGAGCGCCGGCGGTTCCTGGACGAGCTGATCACCGCGCGCTCCCCGCGGATGGCCGGGGTGCGCGCGGACTACGACCGCGTCCTCAAGCAGCGCAACACCCTGTTGAAGACCGCGGCGCTGGCGCGGCGGCACGGCGGGCGCCAGATGGATCTGTCGACGTTGGACGTGTGGGACCAGCACCTGGCCCGCGCGGGCGCCGAGCTGTTGGCGCAGCGCCTCGATCTGGTCGCCGCGCTCCAGCCGCTCGCGGACAAGGCGTATCAGCAACTGGCGCCGGGCGGTGGCCCGTTGACGCTGGAGTACCGCGGTTCGGCCGGCCCGGAGATGGCCGCCGCGACCACCCGCGAGGAGCTGTACGGCGTGCTGCTGGCATCGCTTGGCGAGGCCCGCAAGCAGGAGATCGAGCGCGGGGTCACGCTGGTCGGCCCGCACCGCGACGAGCTGCTGCTCAAGCTGGGCCAGCTGCCGGCCAAGGGGTACGCCAGCCACGGCGAGTCCTGGTCGTACGCGCTGGCGCTGCGGCTGGCCTCGTACGACCTGCTGCGCGCCGAGGGCCCGATGGGGCCGGAGGGGGCCGCCACGGGGAGCGGCAGCGGGCGGCGGACGGGCGAGCCGGTGCTGGTCCTCGACGACGTCTTCGCCGAACTGGACGCGCGGCGTCGGGAGCGGCTGGCGGAGCTGGTGGCCCCGGCCGAGCAGGTACTGGTGACCGCGGCGGTCGGCGACGACGTGCCCGCGGTGCTGGCCGGGGCGCGCTACGCGGTGTCGGACGGCACCGTGGAGAAGGTGACCCCGTGAGCGACGAGCGGCCCGACCGGCCCAAGCCCCCGGAGCTGTCCGGTGTGGACCTGGCCCGGCAGGCGCTGGTGGCGGCCAAGGAACAGGCGCGCGCCCGGGGCGCGGCCGCCCAGCAGAAGAAGCAGGCCCGGCGCGGCGGACTGCGCTCGGGCGCCCGGGCGGACGGCCGCGACCCGCTGCCGCTGGGCGCCGCGATCAACCGGCTGATCACGGAGCGCGGCTGGGAGACCCCGGCGGCGGTCGGCGGGGTGATGGGGCGCTGGCCGCAGCTGGTCGGGCCCGAGGTGGCGCAGCACTGCGAGCCGCAGAAGTACGACGAGGACGCCCGGGTGCTCACGGTGCAGTGCGACTCCACGGCGTGGGCGACGCAGCTGCGGCTGCTGGCCCCGACCCTGGTGGCCCGCCTCAACGAGGACCTGGGCCACGGCACCGTGAAGCTGATCAAGGTGCTGGGTCCCGGCGGGCCCGCACGCCGGTACGGAGCGCTCCGCGCGCCCGGCAGCAAGGGGCCCGGGGACACCTACGGATGACCCGTAGGGCACCGGTGAACGCCTGGGACGCATGAGACTCCGGTCACGGTAGCCGGCGGTTGACAGTCGGAAGCGCTGAGTGCCGGTGTGAGCGTCCTGGGGCCCCGTCTCGGATATGGGGAGTCGGTGGATGCCGGTTCAGGGCGGCACATGACGACTCAGGCGCCTGCAAACCCCCATGAGTGTCAGCGCTACCGGTAGACTGGTAGCAATCCCGCCCACTCGCGGAACAAGTCGAACGACGAGCCGCTCCCACCTGTCCTTCGCGGGGAGATCGCAGCAGGTGCGGATTGGCTCGTGCTGTGCCAGAAAGGGCGCTTCGTGGCCGACTCCGGCGACCTCAACGAGAACAACACAGCTTCTATCGAAGACGAGGGGGTTGCGGCCGGCGCCATGGGCGACTCCTCGGAGGAGAAGTCGTACGACGCCAGCGCGATCACCGTCCTTGAGGGCCTGGACGCGGTGCGCAAGCGGCCCGGCATGTACATCGGCTCGACGGGCGAGCGCGGCCTGCACCACCTCGTGCAGGAGGTCGTCGACAACTCGGTCGACGAGGCGCTGGCCGGCTACGCCGACACCATCGAAGTGACGATCCTGCCCGACGGCGGCGTGCGGGTCGACGACAACGGCCGCGGCATCCCTGTCGGCATCGTGCCGTCCGAGAACAAGCCGGCCGTCGAGGTCGTGCTGACCGTCCTGCACGCCGGCGGCAAGTTCGGCGGCGGCGGCTACGCGGTCTCCGGTGGTCTGCACGGCGTGGGCGTGTCCGTGGTGAACGCCCTGTCGACCCGCGTCGCGGTCGAGATCTGCACGGACGGCTACCGCTGGACCCAGGAGTACAAGCAGGGCGTGCCCACCGCCCCGCTGGCCCAGCACGAGGCGACCGACGAGCACGGCACCTCGGTCACCTTCTGGGCCGACGGCGAGATCTTCGAGACCACGACCTACAGCTTCGAGACGCTGTCCCGGCGCTTCCAGGAGATGGCGTTCCTCAACAAGGGGCTGACCATCTCGCTCAAGGACGAGCGCCCGGACCACGTGGACGAGGACGGCAAGCCGCTGTCGGTGCGGTACCACTACGAGGGCGGCATCGTCGACTTCGTGAAGTACCTCAACTCGCGCAAGGGCGAGCTGGTGCATCCGACGGTGGTCTCGGTGGAGGCCGAGGACAAGGAGCGGAACCTCTCCGTCGACCTCGCGATGCAGTGGAACACCCAGTACAGCGAGGGTGTCTACAGCTTCGCGAACATCATCCACACCCATGAGGGCGGTACCCACGAAGAGGGCTTCCGCGCCGCGCTGACCGGCCTGATCAACCGCTACGCGCGCGACAAGAAGCTGCTCCGCGAGAAGGACGACAACCTCACGGGCGAGGACATCCGCGAGGGTCTGACGGCGATCATCTCGGTCAAGCTCGCCGAGCCGCAGTTCGAGGGCCAGACCAAGACCAAGCTCGGCAACACCGAGGTGAAGACCTTCGTCCAGAAGGTGGTCCACGAGCACCTCAACGACTGGCTGGACCGCAACCCCAACGAGGCCGCGGACATCATCCGCAAGGGCATCCAGGCGGCGACCGCCCGCGTGGCCGCTCGCAAGGCGCGCGACCTGACCCGCCGCAAGGGCCTGCTGGAGACCGCGTCGCTGCCGGGCAAGCTGAGCGACTGCCAGTCCAACGACCCGACCAAGTGCGAGATCTTCATCGTCGAGGGTGACTCCGCCGGTGGCTCGGCCAAGTCCGGCCGGAACCCGGAGTACCAGGCGATCCTGCCGATCCGAGGCAAGATCCTCAACGTCGAGAAGGCCCGGGTCGACAAGATCCTCCAGAACAACGAGGTCCAGGCGCTGATCTCGGCGTTCGGCACGGGCGTGCACGAGGACTTCGACATCACCAAGCTCCGGTACCACAAGATCATCTTGATGGCGGACGCCGATGTCGACGGGCAGCACATCAACACCCTGCTGCTGACGTTCCTCTTCCGCTTCATGCGCCCGCTGGTCGAGGCCGGCCACGTCTACCTCTCCCGCCCGCCGCTGTACAAGATCAAGTGGGGTCGGGACGACTTCGAGTACGCCTACTCCGACCCGGAGCGGGACCAGCTGATCGAGCTCGGCAAGCGGAACGGCAAGCGGATCAAGGACGACTCGGTCCAGCGGTTCAAGGGTCTCGGCGAGATGAACGCCGAGGAGCTGCGGGTGACGACCATGGACATCGACCACCGCGTCCTCGGCCAGGTCTCGCTGGACGACGCGGCCCGCGCCGACGACCTGTTCTCGGTGCTGATGGGTGAGGACGTCGAGGCACGCCGCTCGTTCATCCAGCGCAACGCCAAGGACGTCCGCTTCCTCGACATCTGAGCCCTGTCGGCCCTTCCAACCGCCGCAGCTCGAAAGGACTTTGAACCACCATGGCCGACGAGAACCCCCCTGTGACCCCGGACGGCGTGACCGCCGAGGGCGCGCCCGCCACCATCGAAGGCGTCGGGATGCGCGTCGAGCCCGTCGGGCTCGAAACGGAGATGCAGCGCTCCTACCTCGACTACGCGATGTCCGTCATCGTCTCGCGTGCGCTGCCGGATGTCCGGGACGGCCTCAAGCCCGTCCACCGCCGCGTCCTGTACGCGATGTACGACGGCGGCTACCGCCCCGAGAAGGGCTTCTACAAGTGCGCCCGCGTCGTCGGCGACGTCATGGGTACGTACCACCCGCACGGCGACTCCTCGATCTACGACGCGCTGGTGCGACTGGCGCAGCACTGGTCGATGCGGATGCCGCTGGTCGACTCCAACGGCAACTTCGGCTCCCCGGGCAACGACCCGGCCGCGGCCATGCGGTACACCGAGTGCAAGATGGCGCCGCTGTCGATGGAGATGCTCCGGGACATCGACGAGGAGACCGTCGACTTCCAGGACAACTACGACGGCCGTAACCAGGAGCCGACGGTGCTGCCGTCGCGCTTCCCGAACCTGCTGATCAACGGCTCGGCCGGGATCGCGGTCGGTATGGCCACCAACATCCCGCCGCACAACCTGCGCGAGGTCGCCGCCGGTGCCCAGTGGGCGCTGGATCACCCGGAGGCCACCCACGAGGAGCTGCTGGACGCGCTGATCGAGCGCATCAAGGGCCCGGACTTCCCCACCGGCGCGCTGGTGGTGGGCCGCAAGGGCATCGAGGAGGCCTACCGCACCGGCCGCGGCTCGATCACGATGCGCGCGGTGGTCGAGGTCGAGGAGATCCAGAACCGCCAGTGCCTGGTGGTCACCGAGCTGCCCTACCAGGTCAACCCGGACAACCTCGCGCAGAAGATCGCCGACCTGGTCAAGGACGGCAAGATCGGCGGCATCGCGGACGTCCGCGACGAGACCTCCTCGCGCACCGGCCAGCGCCTGGTCATCGTCCTCAAGCGGGACGCGGTCGCCAAGGTCGTCCTCAACAACCTCTACAAGCACACCGATCTCCAGACCAACTTCGGTGCGAACATGCTCGCCCTGGTGGACGGCGTGCCGCGCACGCTCTCCCTGGACGCGTTCATCCGCAACTGGGTCACGCACCAGATCGAGGTCATCGTCCGCCGGACGAAGTTCCGGCTGCGCAAGGCCGAGGAGCGGGCGCACATCCTGCGCGGTCTGCTCAAGGCGCTGGACGCCATCGACGAGGTCATCGCGCTGATCCGGCGCAGTGAGACGGTCGAGATCGCGCGCGAGGGCCTGATGGGCCTGCTGGAGATCGACGAGATCCAGGCGAACGCGATCCTGGAGATGCAGCTGCGCCGGCTGGCCGCCCTGGAGCGCCAGAAGATCACCGCCGAGCACGACGAGCTCCAGCGCAAGATCGAGGAGTACAACGCGATCCTGGCCTCGCCGGACCGGCAGCGCCAGATCATCAGCGAGGAACTCGCCGCGATCGTCGAGAAGTTCGGCGACGACCGGCGCTCCAAGCTGGTGCCCTTCGAGGGCGACATGTCCATCGAGGACCTGATCGCCGAGGAGGACATCGTCGTCACGATCTCCCGTGGCGGCTATGTGAAGCGGACCAAGACCGACGACTACCGCTCGCAGAAGCGCGGCGGCAAGGGCGTACGGGGCACGAAGCTCAAGGAAGACGACATCGTCGACCACTTCTTCGTCTCCACGACCCACCACTGGCTGCTGTTCTTCACGAACAAGGGCCGGGTCTACCGCGCCAAGGCCTACGAACTCCCCGACGCGGGACGCGACGCGCGCGGCCAGCACGTGGCCAACCTCCTCGCCTTCCAGCCGGACGAGCAGATCGCCCAGATCCTGGCGATCCGCGACTACGAGGCGGCGCCGTACCTGGTGCTCGCCACCAAGGCCGGCCTGGTGAAGAAGACCCCGCTCAAGGACTACGACTCGCCCCGTTCCGGCGGTGTGATCGCGATCAACCTGCGTGAGCAGGAGGACGGCACGGACGACGAGCTGATCGGCGCCGAGCTGGTGTCGGACACCGACGACCTGCTGCTGATCAGCAGGAAGGCCCAGTCGATCCGCTTCACGGCGTCGGACGAGGCGCTGCGCCCGATGGGCCGGGCCACCTCCGGTGTGAAGGGCATGAGCTTCCGTGAGGGAGACGAGCTGCTCTCGATGAACGTGGTCCGCGCGGGCACGTACGTCTTCACCGCCACGGACGGCGGCTACGCCAAGCGCACCGCGGTCGACGAGTACCGTGTCCAGGGCCGCGGTGGCCTGGGCATCAAGGCCGCCAAGATCGTCGAGGACCGGGGTTCGCTGGTCGGCGCCTTGGTCGTCGAGGAGAACGATGAGATCCTCGCCATCACGCTCGGCGGTGGCGTGATCCGTACGCGGGTCAATGAGGTCCGGGAGACCGGCCGTGACACCATGGGCGTCCAACTGATCAACCTGGGCAAGCGCGACGCCGTCGTCGGCATCGCACGGAACGCCGAGGCGGGTCGCGAGGCCGAAGAGGTGGACGGGGACGATGTGCCCGACGAGACCGCTGCGGCCGAGGGGACCGAGCCCGCGGCGGAGTAGCACAAGGAGCAGGTCGTGAGTGGAGCCACGGGCGCTACGGCGGGTGGACCAGGAGCCGGTGACGGCTCCCGGTCCGGGCCCGCAACCGTGACGGACAGCGCCCGTGGCTCTGCCATTTCCGACAACGGCCCCCACGACGAGGGCGCGCACCAGGGGGGACCCGTGACCGATACCCGTCAACCACAGCCGCAGCCGCAGCCCCGGGGGCAGGATGAGCAGCAGCCGCCGCAGGGCGCCCAGCAGCAGCCCTACCAGCCGCCTCAGGCGTACTCCACCGGCGCCGGGCAGAACGGCGCACAGGCGGTCCGCAGGCCGCGTACGGGCGCCAGCACGGCCCCGCGGACGCGCAAGGCCCGACTGCGGGTGGCGCGTGCCGATCCGTGGTCGGTGATGAAGGTCAGCTTCCTGCTCTCCATCGCGCTGGGCATCTGCACGGTCGTGGCCGTCGCGGTGCTGTGGATGGTCATGAACGCGATGGGCGTCTTCTCCACGGTCGGCGGGACGATCAGCGAGGCCACCGGCTCCGGTGACGGCAGCGGCTTCGACCTGCAGTCCTTCCTGTCGCTGCCGCGGGTGCTGCTGTTCACGTCGATCATCGCGGTGATCGACGTGGTGCTGGCGACCGCGCTGGCCACGCTCGGCGCCTTCATCTACAACCTGTCGTCGGGCCTCGTCGGGGGTGTGGAACTCACTCTCGCCGAGGACGAGTGAGGCGCCGGTGGGAGGGCGTTCCCCGGTCTCCGGGAACCGATTTTGGGAACGCCTCTGAAGTGCGCTAATCTTTCGTTGCAGCGAACGAGCGGCTATAGCTCAGACGGTTAGAGCGCTTCCCTGATAAGGAAGAGGCCCCAGGTTCAAGTCCTGGTAGCCGCACCGCGCGATCGGCCCGGCCGGGGAACTTCCCGGCCGGGCCGATTCGTTGTACGGGCACGGAAGTTGGCTTGTGGCGGGAGCGGCAGACGAGGCGTTGCCGACCGCGGGCTAGGTAACTGATCGGTATCGGCTGGTGTGTATCATCGGCCGACATAGGTCCCCTACGTCAACGAAAGACGAGGTCGCGCGGTGAAGAAGCTTCTCCTGGTCGCACTGGCCGCCATCGGCGGGCTCCTCGTGTACCGCCAGATCCAGGCGGATCGCGCCGAGCAGGATCTGTGGACGGAGGCGACCGACTCCGTGCCCGCAGGTTCGGGTGTCTGAGACCCATAAACGCACAGCAGGTTCGTACGGACCCCGATTGCCCCTGGGCGGTCGGGGTTTCGTGCGTCTGGGGGCGGGCAGGGCGCCGGGCGGAGAAGGCGCCGATGGCCGGGCCGAGGTGGCTGATTGTCGTTGTGGGGCCGTGACGATGATCCCCTTGAGTTTGCTATAGCACACCAATAGATTGCAGTGGCAAAGTTGCTGTCTGTGATGTGACCGGCTGGGCACAAGGGGGATCGAAGGCATGGCACACCGACGACGCAGGGGGGCGGTGGCGTTGCTGGGTGGGCTGTTGCTGGCCCTGACCGCCGCGCCGTTTCAGGCCACCGCGACGACACCCACCAGGGCTCCGTCCGCCGGCGGCACCGGCATGGTGATGGTCCTCGACTCCTCCGGTTCGATGGCCGGGGACGACGGCTCCGGCAGCACGCGCATCGCGTCCGCCCGCAAGGCCGTGGGAACGGTCGTCGATGCACTGCCCGACGGCTATCCGACCGGTCTGCGGGTCTACGGCGCCGACAAGCGCAAGGGGTGCGACGACACCCGGCTCGCCCAGCCGGTCGGCGCCCTCGACCGGGCGGGCATCAAGCGCGCCGTCGCCGGCGTCACGCCCAAGGGCGACACCCCCATCGGGCTCTCCCTGCGCAAGGCGGCCGACGACCTCCCCCGGTCCACCGGCGGAGCGATCGGCAAGCGCACGATCCTGCTGATCTCCGACGGTGAGGACAACTGCCAGGCGCCGCCGCCGTGCAAGGTCGCCGCCCAACTCGCCACGTCCGGCGTCGGCCTGCACATCGACGCCGTCGGCTTCCAGGTGGCCGGCAAGGCGCGCAGCCAGTTGGAGTGCATCGCCAAGGCCGGCAACGGCCGGTACTACGACGCACCGGACGCCAAGGCACTCGCGCGCCAGCTCCAGCGGGCCGGCCAACTCTCCGCGGACGGCTACCGGTTCAAGGGCGAGCAGGTCCGCGGCACGGCCACCAGGAGCGGTGCGCCCGGCATCGCTCCCGGGCAGTACCTGGACTCCATCGGGCCCAACGAGGAGCGCTACTACGCCGTCGACCTGGACGCGGCTTCGACGGCCGACTTCTCGGCGACCGCGGTGCCGCAGTCCGGCGCGACCGTCGGACTCCTCGACACGCTGAACACCCGGATCGCCTACGGCACGGACAGCGCCTGCGAGTCCAGCACCGAGATGTTCGGGCAGTCGGAGGGCGCCACACCGCTCACCTCGGGTGTCAGTCGGGTGCCCTCGCAGAGCGGCACCGGCACCTGCGACAAGGCGGGCCGGTACTGGCTGGTCGTCACGCGCAAGGCCGCCCGTGGCTCGGACGCCGCGCGCTGGCCGATGGAGCTCACGTTCCACGTGGAACAGCCGCTGAAGAAGGGCGTCACCCCCGCGCAGTCGCAGCCGGAGTACGGCGCGGGCGGCAAGGACGCCTCCCTGCCCACCACCGCTCCCAAGGACGTCATCGGCGGCACCGGCTTCAACGACGCCCGCACGCTGCATCAGGGCGTCTGGCGGGACAAGATCCTGCCCGCGCAGACCCTTTGGTACAAGGTGCCGGTCGGCTGGGGCCAGCAGCTGCGCTACGACGTGGAGTTCGCCAACGAGCCGACGGTCAAGGGCCACAGCGCCACCGTGTCCTCCGGCCTCACCCAGGTCTATACGCCGTTCCGCACGCCGGTCGGCAACGGCACCGGGCTGTTCAGCCCGCGGGTCCCCTACGACGGGCGGCAGGCGTCGCTCAGCATGGGAACGGTCCCGGTCGCCTGGACCAACCGCTATGAGACGCACCCCAACGTCATTCCCGTACATGAGAAGGGCGACTTCTACCTCGCGGTGACGCTCGGCGCCAAGGCCGCCCAGATCGCGGAGAATCCGCGGATCGGTGTGGTGCTGCGGGTAGCGGTGCTCGGCAAGGAGCGGTCCGGCCCCGAGGCCGCGGCGAGCTCGGTCACGGCCGACGCCCCGCACGGCGCATCCGGGCCCTTGGCAGACGGCGCGCAGGGCGAGGGGGGAGGATGGTCCGCCGGACGTGTGGCGGGGGTGGCCGTCGGCGGTGTGGGCGTGCTGCTGCTGGTCGGGCTGGGGCTGGCCTACGTACGGGCCCGCCGGAAGCCGGCTGCTGCCGAAGGGAATGCGGATCCGATGAGGGGTGGCTCGTGGTGACGCGCAGGGTGGTTCGGTCGGTGTTTCACGTGAAACCTCGGTCGGTGTTTCACGTGAAACACCGCCGCAGGGCGGTCACCGTGCTGGCGGTGCTCGCCGCGGTGGCGGTGCTGCCGGGGACGGTGGGCGTGGCTTCGGCCGACAGCGTCCCCGGGTACCGGATGGCGAACGGCGCCACACCGGTCAAGGGCAGCCCCAGCACGGTGGACGCGCCGCCGCTCTCGCCCGGGTTGCACACCGACGCCATCAAGCGCGGTGAGCAGAAGCACTATGCGGTCACCCTGGATGCCCGGCACAGCGCGTACTTCTCGGTCGTCGCCGCGCCCCAGCCCGGCACCAAGGTCGAGGACTACAAGGACAAGCTCACCGTCAGCGTCCAGGACAGCAACGGCAGGACCTGCAGCACGGACGCCACGACGACCTTCAGCGGCGGCGGAATGGCGTATCCGATCGCCGACTACGCCTCCCGGCGCATCGGCGCGGACCGTCCGGACTGCCAGCAGGCCGGGCCGTACTACGTCGTGGTCGAACGGGAAGGGTCGGTGACGTCCGGGCCCGACACCTGGCCGATCGAGCTGGACTACCTCGACGAGCCCCCGCTCAAGGGCAACACCCCCGCCCAGCCGGGCGCGGGCACCTGGAACACCGCAACGCCCGCGCCGCCCACGGACACCACCAAGCGCAACGCCAAGGGCGGTACCGGCTTCAATGACGCGGGTTCGGTCGCCACGGGCGTGTGGAAGGACCGCATCAGGCCGGGCGAGAGCCGCTTCTACCGCGTCCCGGTGGACTGGGGCCAGCGACTCAACCTCAGCGCCGAGCTGCCGAACTCCTCCTCGGGCGCGGCCGGTTCGTCGAGAGCCGTCGCCGATGCGCTCGGGCTGGGCGTCTACAACCCGGCCCGCGGCGCGGTCGGCGACGACAGGTTCGTCTTCTACGACGGGAAGCAGGCCGTCGCCCAGCAGTTCACCGCGCCCGTCGACTACGGCAACCGCTTCAACCCGACGGGCGCGGTCGGCGCGATGCGGTTCGCCGGCTGGTACTACCTTGAGGTCAGCCTGCACCCCGACGCGGCGCAGTTCTTCCCCAAGGGCACCGAACTCACCCTCCGGGTCGACGTCCGTGGTGCGGCGAAGGCCGGCCCCGGCTACGCCGAGCCGACCGGCACCTTCACCGTGACGCCCGAGGACCGTGAGATGGCGCGCAACGGCCAGACCGCGCAGGAGGCGGAGCGGAGCGGCACCCTGATGACGGTGGCCTACGCCGGGATCGGCACGGGCGTGATGCTGCTGATCGGCCTGGGGGCGTGGACGCTGGTGGCACGGCGGTCCGCGGCGGCCGCGTCCAGCGGGCCGGGCACCCCGTCCGCGCTGCCGACCCAGCCGACCCAGCCGACCCAACCGACCCAGCCGACCCAACCGGGCCAGCCGACCCAATCGGGCCAACAGGGCGCGCCGCAGCGGCAGTTCGGACCGCCTAGGGGCTGATAGCGGCGGAGCGTCAGGCCCAGAGCAGCGCCCAGACACCGACCGCGATACAGAGCAGCGCCACGATCAGCACCGGGACCGCGACCTTCGGGGGCGGTCCCGGTTTCCGGTAAGCGGCGGGCGGCGCGGCGGCCCGGGCCGGGACACCGACCGGCGGCTGTCCGGGGACCGGGTGCGGGCCCGCCGTGTAGGGGCGGGTCGCGGAGGTCTCGGGGCGGACGGCGGCCGTCGGCTCGTACGCGGGCACCGGCGGAGGGGGCGGGGTGTGCCCCGGCACCGGCGCGGGAGTCACCGGGGGCGTCGGTGCGGGCATCGGTGCGGACATCGGTGCGGGGGGCGGCGTGGGAGTCGGCGTGGGAGTCGGCGTGGGGGTCGGTGTGGGCGTCGGGGTCGGTGGGGTGTTCGGTCCGGGAGGCGCGAGGTGGAAGCTGCCGGTGTCCGACATCGAGCCGTGGCCGGTGCCCGCCGCCGTCCCGGACGTCGGAGGCTCGGCGGGCTCAACGGCCGTCAGCGGCCCGTCCGGTCCGTACCCGGCCGGCAGCGGGCCGATGTGGTCGAAGACCTCGACGACCTCTTCTTCGATCGTCGAGTCGGGCAGCATCTCGACCGCCGACAGCACCGCCTTGCGCGCCCCTGTGGCCGTCTTGAACCGGCAGTCCGGGTTCGGGTGCACCAGGGACGCCAACACCTGCCACAGCGGCTCCGGCACGCCCTCGGGCGCGTTCGGGATGCCGTGGTCGGCGAAGTGCCCGATCAACGCCTCGCCGTCCGGCTTGTTGCCGGTGAGCAGATAGAGCGCCACCAGACCGGCCGCGAACAGGTCCGCGGGAAAGTCCGGTTCGGCGCCGAGCATCTGCTCCGGAGCGAAGTAACCGGGCGTCCCCACCACGTAGTTGGCCTCGGTGAGCCGCGGCTCGCCCTTGCGCATCGCGATGCCGAAGTCCGACAGCCGCAGGTGCGGCCGGCCGGTGCCGGTGGACTCCAGCAGGATGTTCGCCGGCTTGATGTCGCGGTGCACCACCCCCTCCGCGTGCACCGCGGTCAGCCCCGCCAGCAGCTGGTCCAGCAGCGTGCAGACGAACCGGGGCGGCAGGGGGCCGTAGTCGCCTATCAGATGGGCCAGCGAGCCACCGTTCACCAGATCCATGGTGAACAGCACCTTGTCGTCGTCGGCCGCCCAGCTCGCCGGGGCCAGCACATGCGGGTGGTCGATCCGCAGGGCCTGTTCGCGGACGAAGCGCAGCAGAGTGTGCGCATCGCTCTGCTGCAACACCTTGGCCGCCACATAGCGGCGGCGACGCTGGTCCCAGGCGCGCCAGACGGCCCCCACACCGCCCCGCCCGATCGGGTCGATCAGCTCGTAACGACCGGCGAAGATCTCACCCATTGCGCCTCGTCCGCCTTCTGAACTCGCAACGTCCCCAGTGGTCCGGCCGTAGCGCTAGTTCTGGTGCGCCTCGTAGTGGGCGACCGCGTCCGCGGTACGGCCGGCGCCGTAGACCCGGAGGAACTCTGCCAGTTCGGGGTGAGTGGGGGCGAGGGTGTTCGCCGCATCGATGATGTCCCCGGCGTCGGAGACCGATCGCAGCAGCGACTGGATCTCACGGACCACGCGCCGCACCGTGGTCGCCCCCGTCGACGAGGTCTGCTGCGTGGTGTTGTTGAGCACCGAGCCGCCCGCCGTCTTCTTGATCTCCTCCATGCGGTCGGTGGCCTCGGCGGCGCTGATGCTGCCGTCCGAGACCTGACCGGCCAGCTCTTGCAGCGCCTGGACCCGCTGCACCACGGCCGGGTTGCCTATCTTCGCGCGCTGGCCGCTCATCAGCTGGGAGAGCATCGGGGCGGACAGGCCGAGCACGGCGGCGAGACGGGCCTGGTTGAGACCGAGGTCGTCGATCAGACGGCGGAACAGCGCACCCAGAGGCTCCCCGTACCAACTGCGCTGTAGCTCCCGGGCCCGCGCGGTGGCTTCCTGCTGTGCTGCGTCCATGCCGTCTCCCCAGTCTCCCCGGTCGCTTCGCTGCCGCGAATCACGCGGAGCATCCTACGGAGAGCGACGGGATGCGGCGATACCCGGTCGGGAAAGCGGTGGGACACCAGGTACCCTGGTCCGCGAAGGGGCCTTAGCTCAGTTGGTAGAGCGCTGTCTTTGCATGGCAGATGTCAGGGGTTCGACTCCCCTAGGCTCCACCCTTCAAAAGGCTCTCTGATCAGCGGATGCGCAGGTCAGGGGGCCTTTTCGCGTTTACGGCGGCCGTCCCGAGGTAACCGGGTCCCACCGTACGGTCCGGGGCGTACCGCCTGCCGGGAGGCGGCAGACGGGACACGGGAGAAGCCGGTCGGGAGATGCCGGTCGGGAGATGCCGGTCGGGAGACGCCCGTCAGGAGAAGCCGGACGGGGAAGCCGGTGCCCCGGCGCTGCGGTCCGCACGTACCGCCGCCGGCCCGTCGGGCAGAGACACGGCACACGGCGTCGCATTCCGGCGCGCTCGTCACGCGCTCGCCGCCGCTGGGGAGAGCCGCTGCCGTCGAGGCATTGCACACGGCATTGCACACGGCACTCCACATCGCACTGCATTACATTTCGGTGATCGCAGATGCGCGGTGGGTAGTGAGCAGTAATGTCTGTGGCAATTGTTCGGCGCATTTCTCGCCCGTTATGACGCCGCTCGCCGGCACCGCCGCCCACCGGCACGGTGGAGACGCGTCCCGGGCACGTCCGAGCACGTCCGGGGAGCGTCCGGGCACGTACGGGAGCGTCCCGGGAACGGTCGTGGCGTCCCGCGGAGAATGCGGCAAGTAAGGACCGCATCAATTAACTTATGCCGGCCGCGTGTGCCCGCCAATTGCCCCGAGAGGGCGGAGCGGTGGATCAATTTACTCGTAACTTTATGCCGGACGGCGTGTTAGCTTCGCAACCTTGACGGCGGTTCCCATAAGGCAGGACTGCGCACGTGAGAGCGCGCACTCGTCGTGACCGTCGTCACCACGGGGGGAGCACTCATGGCGCGTCACACGCACAGCGCGAGCCAGAGAGAGGGGATCCAAAACGGCGCCGGGTCGGTCGCGAGCGTCACCAAGCAGCACACCTCGCTGCTGGTCACCGGCGTGCTGCTGGGCCTGCTGGGGGTGGGTACCTCACTCACCCAGCCATGGGCCATCGGACAGCTGATCGACGCGGCGGGCAAGGGCGAAGCGCTGACCGCCCCCATCATCTGGCTCGTCGGCCTCTTCTGCGCGGGTGCGGTCCTCTCCTCGCTCCAGGCATACGTCATCGGACGGGCCGGGGAGAACATCGTCTACGACGTCCGCCGGCTGCTGACCGGGCGGCTGCTCCGCGCCGACCTCACCGCGTTCGGGAAGCGGCCCCAGGGCGACATCCTCACCCGCACGGTCACCGACACCTCCCTGGTGAAGATCGCCCTCTCGCAGAGCCTCGCTCAGCTGATCGTCAGCGGCGCCACCGTGATCGGCGGCGTGGTGCTGATGTTCCTCATCGATCTGCGGCTGATGCTCATCACCATCGGCTGCCTCGGAGTCGCCAGCCTCATCTCGCTCTCCATCGCGCGCAAGCTGCGCCAGGTGGCCGTGCAGAACCGGGACGACACCGGCGAGTTCGGCACCGCCGTACAGCGTGTGCTCGCCGCGCTGCCCACGGTCAAGGCGTCCCGCGCCGAGTCCCGAGAGACCGTCCACATCGGCAAGTTGGCCGAGCGGGCGCGGCGTTCGGGTATCCGGGTCAACGGCTACAACGCCCTGTTCATGCCGTCCATGAACGTCGGTACGCAGGGCGCGCTGGCCGTCGTCGTGGGGGCCGGAATGGCGTGGGTTGCCCGCGGCGAGATGAAGATGGCCGACCTGACCACGTTCATCATGTACCTGTTCCAGCTGGTGTCGCCGCTGGTGACGTTCTTCATGGGCATAGGCCAGTTCATCCAGGGCCGGGCCGCCATCCAGCGGGTCGACGAACTCGCCCGTATGCCCCAGGAGTGCAACGGGGCGGAGCCCGCACGGAGTTCCATGCCTCTCGGGCCGATCGCCCCGCACCTGCCGGCGGTCGAGTTCCACGACGTGCGGTTCGGGTACCGGCGGGGCGAGGAGGAGGACCGGACGCCGGTGCTCCACGGCGTCTCGCTCACCGTGCCGGCGCGCGGGCTGACGGCGGTCGTGGGGCCCTCGGGCGCGGGCAAGACCAGCATGTTCCAGCTGATCGAGCGCTTCTACACGGCGGACGGCGGCCGCATCCTGCTCGGCGGGAAGAACATCGAGACGCTGCCGCTCGACACGGTTCGCGGGCTGATCGGCTACGTCCAGCAGGACAGCGCGACCATGCGCGGCACCGTCCGGGAGAACCTGACCTACGCCCATCCGCACGCGAGCGAGGACGACATCTGGCAGGCGGTGGAGATGGCCGGCCTCACCTCGGTGATCGCCAATCTCCCGCACGGACTCGACACCGAACTCGGCGACCAGGGCAGCGGGTTGTCCGGCGGACAGCGCCAGCGCCTGTGCATCGCCCGCACGCTGCTCCAGAAGCCCGCGGTGATGCTGCTGGACGAGGCCACCTCCAACCTGGACTCCGACTCGGAGCGGGACTTCCGTGACGTGGTGCACCGGATCTCCCGGCAGTGCGCGGTCGTCGCCATCGCCCACCGCATCTCCACGGTGGTCGACGCCGAGAAGATCGTGGTGCTGGAGGACGGCCGGGTCCGGGCCACCGGCGTGCACCGGGACCTGATGGAGCACGACGAGCTGTACCGGCGGCTGGCGGGCTCCCAACTGAACGCCGGGTCCGTCGCGGTCGCCACGGCGACCGACTGGGTGCGCGGGGAGCCGGAGGCGGGTCCGCTGGCGTCCGCGCTCGGCTGGCCCCAGTGGGGCAGCCTCAACGAGCAGACGGTGCGGCTTCGGCCCATCAGGATCGAGGAGCAGTGGTGAGCACCACCGACGTGGCCATCGTCGGCACCGGACCCAACGGCCTGGCGGCCGGCGTGGTCCTGGCCCGGGCCGGACTGAGGGTCGAGCTCTACGAAGCGGCCGAGACCATCGGCGGAGGGCTGCGCACCGCGCCGCTCTTCGACACCGGCGTCGTGCACGACATCTGCTCCGCGGTCCATCCCATGGCCGCCGCCTCCCCGTTCTTCCGGGCGTTCGACCTGGAGGCCCGGGGGGTCGAGCTGCTGCACCCCGAGATCAGCTACGCCCATCCGCTGGACGGGGGCCGGGCCGCCCTGGCGTACCGCTCGCTGGCGGACACCTGCGAGCACCTGGGCCCCGACGGTCCGCGCTGGCGGCGGCTGATGGGCCCGCTGCTGGAGCACAGCGAGGCCGTCGTCGAGCTGATCCTCTCCGGGCAGCGCAGTCTGCCGCGGGACCCTGCCGCCGCCCTGCTGCTGGCCGGTCGGGTGGCGGTCCACGGCACCGGGCTCGGGGCGGCACGCTTCCAGACCGAGGAGGCGGCGGCCCTGCTCACCGGTGTCGCCGCGCACGCGGTCGGCAAGCTGCCGAGCTTCGCGGGCGGCGCGGTGGCCATGCTGCTCGGCCACCTTGCGCACGGGACGGGATGGCCGCTGCCGCGCGGTGGCAGCGGCCGTATCGCGGAGGCGATGGCCCAGGACATCACCGCGCACGGCGGCGTCTTCCACACCGGGCACACCGTGGACGACCTGGAGCAACTGCGCAGCGCGCGAGCGGTGTTGCTCGACACCAGCCCCAAGGGCTTCCTGGCCCTGGCGGGCGACCGACTGCCCCGCTCCTACGCGCGCGGCCTGGAGCGCTTCCGTTACGGTCCGGGCGCCGCCAAGGTCGACTTCCTGGTCTCCGAGCCGATCCCCTGGTCCGATCCCGCCGTGGGCCGCGCCGGAACGGTGCATCTGGGCGGCACACACGCCGAGATGGTCCGCCAGGAGACGAAGAACGCACGTCGGATACGGACCAGGGAGCCGTTCGTCCTCCTCGTGGACCCCGCGGTGACCGATCCGGGACGTGCGCTGCCCGGGAAGCGCCCCGTGTGGGCGTACGCGCATGTGCCGAACGGCGATCCCACCGACCCCTACGACCTGGTGCGCGCGCGCATCGAGCGCTACGCCCCGGGGTTCGGGGACACGATCATCGCCCACCGCTCCGTGCCGGCCGCCTCCTACGAGACGTACAACCCCAACTACGTGGGCGGGGACATCGGTTCCGGCGCGATGACGCTGTATCAGAGCATCGCGCGACCCGTCCCCCGCGTCGATCCCTACCGCACCCCGCTGCCCGGAGTCTTCCTGTGCTCCTCGGCGACCCCTCCGGGGCCCAGTGTGCACGGCATGTCCGGTTATCTGGCCGCTGTTTCCGCACTGCGCCATTGTTTCGGGAAATGTGACGTACCCGACGTGGGTCCGAAGCCGGCACCATTCGCGAGCGGACACTCCGGGTAAGACGGCCATGCCTTTCTGTTCCGTCGTCGGCCAATGGCCAACGCTTCGGATGTCCCGGGGTGGTGCGCGGCGGACCGGGCGAGGCAAGATGAAACCCGGGGTGCACAACGCCCGTACCGCACTGTGCCGTTGGGTGCCGAGTGCGGGAACGCGGCGCGCCAATCCGGGCTAGGGTCGGACCGTCAAGCAGGCGCGCCGAAGCTTTGCTTCCTCGTGGCGGTGCAGATATTCACTGGAGTCCATCTCGGTGTATATGATGGACTCACACGACATAACCTGAAGTTCCCCACACTTCGTTGAGGCGTTACCACCGGATCGACAGGAACTGCTGGTCTGACCAACCACGCAGAACCTCGGTTCTACGGTGCAGTTGTTGGCGTGCGACGCCCTTCTTTGCTCCGGCTCTTCGGCTTCACGACGTTCCCCTAGGGATCGACTGTGGGGAACAAAGAGAGGGAGTTCGGTGACTAACGGGGTTGAGGACATCGGCTATGGGCGGCAGTTCGAGGGCTGGTACGACCGGCTGATACCGGATGACAGGATCACCGAGGACGCAGTCAAGGGGTTGCTCGCCCTCCATCCCGCTCCTGAGGCGGGAACCATTGAGCTCGGTGTCGGCACGGGGCGGATCGCTATCCCGCTTTCCGAGAGTGTCGGCCATGTGACCGGTGTGGACTCCTCACCGGAGATGCTGGACGCGATGCGCGTCAAACTGAAGGACCGCGGAGATGTCACCCCCGTCCACGGGGACATCCGCACCTACACCTCGGATTCCCGCTACGGGCTGGTGTACTGCGTCTGCGCGACCCTGTCGCTCCTGCACACCCGCGAGGACCAGCAGCAGGCCGTCCAGCGCGCGGCCGACCTGCTCGCCCCCGGCGGCCGGCTGGTGATCGAGACGCACAACAAGCCGCCGATCCTGGAACTTCACGAGGGGCAAAAGCGCACCACGTACTTCGTCCCCTACCCGGAGCCCGGCACGGGTGTGCAGACCCATTCCACGCTGCTCGACGGCGACCTGTGGCACACCTCGCACATCCTGTACCAGGCCGACGGCACCACCAGGGTGGGGAGCGAACTCACCCGGCTGACCACCCCGGAAGACATCGACGACTACGCGCGCGCGGCCGGGCTGGAGCCCGATGCCCATCTGTCGCGCTGGGACGGCACCCCCTATAACGAACAGTCGCCCATGTTCGTCTGTTGCTACGTCAAGGCCTGAGAGCGCACACAGGAACGCGGATCACAGAAGGGGGTCGCACGTGGGACGACCGCCGATATTGCCGGCAGACAAGAAACTCGGTCTCCTGGTGAGAGTGATGAGTGGCCAACTCACCGCGGCCGAGGCCGCGCGGGAAGCCGGAGTCTCCGAGCAATCCGTATCGAACTGGCGTCGACAATTTATTGAGGGGGCTCGTAGCGGCCTGGCCGGCGAGAGCGGAAGGGACTCCGAGGAGGCGTCCCGGATTGCTGAACTGACCCAAGAAAACGCCATGCTGAAGGCCACAATTGGCGAGCTGTACATGGAACTCCGGAAATATGGACGGAGTGCAACCGGCCGAGTACCGCAGCAACCTCACGGGAAGACCCGCCTGGCCCGAAGAGTCAATTAACTCATTACTTTATACGGGCGCCGGGTGTTAGGTTTTCAGCCAACAGCCACTGAAATCACGGGGGGAGGCAGTATGGCGGGCAGTATGGCGTCTTTGGAACGCCAGTTTGCCGTGGGTCTCGCTGGTTTGGCCGGTGCGAGCGTGGTAGCCGGCGCGGCAATGCGATTCACAGGTAAACGCGACCGCGCGCGTCGATACATGATGCATGAGAGGCCCGATGGCACTCTCATCGAGGTCGACGTCCATATTCCCCCTAACGCCCGGCGCGCCGTCCTGTTCGACAACGGGCTCGGCATGCCCCACGAATACTGGGACTGGATCTGCGACGCACTTCCCGCGGACATGGGATATGTGCGGTTCAACCGTCCCGGCTACGGACTCAGCACACCGACGCGGCAGTACGGTCTGGAGCGGCACTTCGCGCTGTTGCAGGAGCTGCGCGAGACCTACACCGCCGATCTGCCGCTGGTACTGGCCGGGCACTCCCTCGGTGGGTACCTGGTGGGCGCCTACGCGTCGCTCCATCCCGGTGCGGCCGAGGGCGTCACCGCGGTGTACATGATCGACGCCACCGATGTGGCCCATCTGCGGGCCTCCCGCCGCAGTGAGCTCGACCGCTGGTCCACGCAGTCGATGCTCATGGAGCGGGTGTACGCGGTGGCAGGCCTGTCGGCCTTCCGGCCCGCACACAACCGGCACAAGACCTACCGCCCGGAGATCAACCGGAGCCATGCGGCGTTCCTGGCGCACGCCCGCAGCTGGGTCACGGCGTTCCAGGAGTACCGGGACGCGATGACCTACCCCGAACTGACCGTCCTGGACTGCCCGCTGACCGTGGTCACCGCGGAGAGCAACCACGGGGACAACGCCGCGCACCACGCGGTCCAGGCCAAGCTGGCCACCCTGTCGAAGAGGTCCCGGCACCACATCGTCGACGGCTCCGACCACGAGTCGCTGCTCTCCATCCAGGCGCACGCCGCACAGGTGGCGGAGGTCATCGCCGGCGAACCGCCGACCGAGCAGTCCGGCTCGGAACGGGGGCAGTCCGCCAAGGTCCGCCGGAAGTCCGCCGAGGACGGTCCGGCCGCCGGGGGCGCCGAGAACCGGGAAAAGGAGCTGGCGTGATCGTGAAAATGGATACGGAACGCGTCAAGACGGTCGCCGTCACGGCGTCACTCGCCACCTGGCTCGTCGCGACGGCCGCCGGACAGCTGCCCGAGACGCGCTTCGACGACCTCCTGAAGTTCGGGAAGCTCCAGATCCCCACCCCGAACTGGCGCTTCTTCGGCCCGAACCCCGGTGTCAAGGACAGCCATCTGCTCTACCGGGACCTCGTCGACGGCGAGCCCGGTGAGTGGCAGGAGATCCCGATCACCCGGGACCGGCCCTGGTACGCCCTGGCCTGGAACGCCCGCAACCGGTCCCCCAAGGCCCTGTTCGACGCGGCCCAGGGCATTCGCAGCATGACCTCGGCCTACGGATCGGCCCTGGATCCGGTGGTGGTCTCGCCTGGTTACCGGCTGTTGTCGCGTTACATACAGCTCCATCTGGCGCACACCGAAGGCGCCACGCACACGCAGTTCCTGCTGATGAACTCGTTCCTCGTCGACCCGGAGGACCGGCGTATCGAGCCGTTCTTCGTCTCCAGGGAAATCCCGCTGGAGAACGACGGCACGGCCCGTCCGGCGACGAGCCCTGAGATCCGCATAGCAGCCTGACGGGCTCAGTGATCCTCTCGGCTGGAAGCCGCGAACTCACTCGGCAGTCCCAGCGCCGCGTGAGTCCGTGCCCTCCCGCCGAATGGCTGGAGAGCTCACTGTGAGAATTCCGAGAGAAATGAGGAGCGAAATGTCGATGATGGCTGAATTCGCCAACACCGAGCTGGTCGACGTGCAGCCGGGCCGCATCGGTTCGGACTCGACCCCGACCATGATCACCCCGCTCGCCGCCCTGGCGACCCCGGAGGCCACCCCGATTGGCTTCGCGGCCACCTCGGCGACGGCCGTGGCGCTGGACGCTGCCACCAAGCACGTCGTCCACCACTGATCTGAAGCACCATCACAGATCTGAAGCACCACTGATGATCTAAAGAGGGCGGGGGCACGGTATGCCCGGTACGCGTACCGTGCCCCCGCCTTCTCATACCCACCGTACGCATATGGATTCGACTCACAGGGGGCACTCATCCATGAAGTTCCTCAGCGCTCCGCCCGAGGTCACGGCACGCCGAGTGGCTTCGCTGGGTACGTTGGTCTCCGCACTTGAAATGCTGAGCCAGCATCATAAGTTCGAGGACGGCGAACTGCTGAGTGCCCAGCTGGAGAGCACACGACCCGCATTCGTCAAGAAGTTCCCCAAGCTGACCCGCGCCCTGAGCTCCAAGAAGGCCGCGGTCGCCCTCTACGGAGTCCAGGCGGGCGCCTCCGCCGCCACGCTGGTCTGGGGCCACAAGCGCGGGGTCCGTGCGGCGGGCAGCGCCGTGCTGGCGGCCACGGGCGCGATCTCACGGCTGCGCACCCCCTTCGGCGGCGACGGTGCCGACCACCTCCAGCAGGTGATCAACGTCGTCCTCGCCTCGACCGCCACCTTCAAGGACGGCGAGAAGGCCCGCGACGTGGCCATGCGCGCACTGGCGCTGGAGACGACCATCTCGTACGTCGCGTCCGGCGTGGTCAAGCTGGTGTCCCCGGTGTGGCTCAGCGGCGAGGCGTTCAGCGGAGTCATCCGTACGCAGAACTACGGGGATCCCCGCATCTTCAAGCTCGTGGACAAGTACCCGCTGGTCGGAAAGCTCGTGACCTGGGGGACGGTCGCCGTGGAGGTCGGCTTCCCGCTGGTCTTCGTGCTGCCGAAGCCCGCCGCGAAGGCCTGGCTCGGCTCGATGACGGCCTTCCACTTGGGAATCGGGCAGTTCATGGGGCTCAACCGCTTTGTGCTGGCCTTCGGCGCCACCCACCCGGCGCTCCTCTACGTCTTCGCGGAGCAGGAGAAGCGCGCGGCGCTGACCGCGAAGAGCGACGGATAGCCGGACAGACAGCCGGACAGACAGCCGGACAGCGGTCCCAGGGCCTGTCCGACGGGTCATGGCCGGGTCCGCCGACCCTGCCCCGTCGGACAGGCCCTGGCCCACTCCGCTGTCTGTCCAACCCGGCTGTCCGCATGCGTCCGGGCCCGGGGTCAGGCCGTGCTGCTGCCGCCGCCGCGTTCGTCGGCCTCCGCCTCGGCCTGCTTGGCCTGCGCATCGGGGTCGAGCGCGGCGCCCTCGCTGCCGTCCACCGCGCTCAGCCGGCCGCGTTCGCCGACCTCGGTGGGGGCCGGCGGCTCGACCAGCCAGTCCGGGTTGGCCTGCTTGTCCCACCACTTCCAGGCGGCGATCGCCGCGCCGACCAGGACGCCCAGCACCGCGAGCCGCTTGACGGCCTTGCGGCGTCGGGCCCGGCAACTGTGCTTCTTCTGGAGCTTGGTGATCTCGGCGGCCGTCACCTGGCCGCGGAGCGCGGCCAGCGCGGCGCCGCCACGGACGAGCGCCTCCTCGGCCACCGGCTCGGCCGCGGCCCGTGCGCTGGTCACGGCGTGCTCCAGCCGCGGGGCGGTGTACTCGGCCGCGTGCCGGGCCGCCCGGCGGGTACGGCGCGCGGCGCGGGTCGCCGCGGCGTCCACCTTGGGCGGGAGCGCGCCACGGGCGTGCTCGATGCGGGGCTGTAGGTGTGTGTCGTACTGTGCGCGGGCCTGATGGGCGGCCTCGGCCACCTTCGGTGCCATGCGGGTACGCGCCTCGTGTGCGTAGTGCACGGCGGTGTCCCTGGCCGTACCGGCATACGGAGCCACCACCTCCGCGGCGTGCCGCACGCTGTCCTTGGCCGAATCGGTCGCGGCGCGCACGCTGTCCTTGCGGGTCACGGGATCCTCCTCCTCGGTGGCGTGTCCGGGGTCTGGGGGATGGGTCCCCCATGTCTGGCTGTGTCGCCTGTCCACCCGTTTGAAGATCATGCCCGCTGACGGTCCGTACGGCATGTGCGAGCGGGCATCCGGGTCATTGGGGACACTTCCGGAGCCTTCCTGACGACCATCCCACGGTTTGCCGCTCCGGGCGCCCGAAATCAGTGCGAAGGCTCCGGGCGACGGTGGTGGCCGGACGACGGTCGCGGGAGTCCATGCGAGGATCGGGGATCGTCAGTGAAGACTTATGGAAGGTTGATCGTGGCTGAGCAGCTCTACGCCACCCTGAAGACGAACCAGGGCGACATCGAGATTCGGCTTCTGCCGAACCATGCACCGAAGACGGTCAAGAACTTCGTCGAGCTCGCCAAGGGCGAGCGGGAGTGGACCCACCCGGCGACCGGTAAGAAGTCCACGGACCGGCTCTACGACGGCACCGTCTTCCACCGTGTGATCAGCGGCTTCATGATCCAGGGCGGCGACCCGCTGGGCAACGGCACCGGCGGCCCCGGCTACGAGTTCGGGGACGAGTTCCACCCCGACCTGGCCTTCAACAAGCCGTACCTGCTGGCCATGGCCAACGCCGGTCCGGGCACCAACGGCTCGCAGTTCTTCATCACCGTCTCGCCCACCGCGTGGCTGACCGGCAAGCACACCATCTTCGGTGAGGTCACCACCGACGCGGGCAAGAAGGTCGTCGACACCATCGCCGGCACCAAGACCAACCCGCGCACCGACCGCCCGGTGAACGACGTCGTCATCGAGTCGGTGGTCATCGAGACCCGCTGAGCGGCTTCCCCTGCCCCGGAACGGCCCGGGGAACATTGCGCCCCGCCTGGACGTAATCATCAATAGGCGGGGCGCGAAGCTCGTTGTGGGGCGGTGGCCGGGTGACGGGTGGGAGGGGCGCGAAGCTCGTTGTGGGGCGGTGGCCGGGTGACGGGTGGGAGGGGCGCGAAGCTCGTTGAGGGGCGGTGGCCGGCTACGGGCGGCAGGGGCGGTGTGGGTGACACACCCCCGGAGACGGATGAGGACGAGGGGACGATGGACCAGGTGCCAGGCAGCCCGCAGGAGCCGCAGAACGCGCGGGGCGAGGACGGCCTGCCCGGCTGCCACCGCCACCCCGACCGCCCGACCGGCGTCCGCTGCACTCGCTGCGACCGGCCGATCTGCCCGGACTGCATGGTGAGCGCGTCGGTCGGCTTCCAGTGCCCGGACTGTGTACGCGGCGGCAGCGGCACCGGCCACGCGCCGCAGGCGACGGTGCCGCGCACGATCGCCGGGGGCACCATCGCCGCCGATCCCCGGCTGGTCACCAAGATCCTGATGGGCATCAACGCCGCCGTATTCGTCGCCGTGCTGGCGACCGGCGCCGGGACCAGCCCGCTGGTCGACCGCCTCGATCTGCTGGGTCTGGCCTTCGACCCGAGCCGATACCAGCTGGTCGGCGTCGCCGAGGGCGAGTGGTACCGCCTGGTGACCGCGATGTTCCTGCACCAGCAGATTCCGCACATCGCGTTCAACATGCTCTCGCTGTGGTGGCTCGGGCCGCCGCTGGAGGCGGCGCTCGGCCGGCTGCGGTTCACCGCGCTCTTCCTGATCTCCGGCCTGGGCGGCAGCGCCCTGTCGTACCTTCTCGCCGCGCAGAACCAGCCCTCGCTGGGCGCGTCCGGAGCGATCTTCGGGCTGCTGGGTGCCACTGCGGTGCTGCTGCGGCGGCTGAACTACGACATGAAGCCGGTGCTGATCCTGCTCGGCCTCAACCTGGCCTTCACGTTCCTGTGGCCGAACATCGCCTGGCAGGCGCACGTCGGCGGGCTCGTGGTGGGCGCCGCGGTGGCCTTCGGGATGGTGCATGCGCCGCGCGACCGCCGGACGTTGGTGCAGATCGCCACCTGTGCGGTGGCGCTGCTCGCGATCGGCGCGGTGGTGTGGGTACGGACCCTTCAGCTGCTGGGCTGAGGAGCCCGTACCGTCACGTTGTCCACAGTGCGTGGCCGATCTTGTGCAAGCTGTGCGGAGCGGCCCTTCGGGGCCGCTCCGCACAGCGTTTCCCCAGGAAGAACAGGGGGAGGCGGACGCCGTGAGCGGGTGCCGCCCATCACACCGGCGTCAACCTCCCGAAGGTTATCCACAGATCTTCTGAAGTTTTCCCCGGCTGTGGATAACTGTGTGGATGGTCTTGGGCAGGGCTTGCGCTACTTCCACTGCGTGGATACGCCGAAGCCCACCGCGATGAAGCCGAAGCCGCAGACGATGTTCCAGTTGCCCATGGCCGCGATCGGCAGCTCACCCTCGGACACGTAGAACAGCACGATCCACACGAGCCCGATCAGGAACATCGCCAGCATCAGCGGCGCCACCCAGCCACGACCTGAGTTCATCTTCAGGTTGGTGGTCTTCGCCGGCGGCGGCGTGAAGTCGTCCTTCTTGCGGATCCGTGACTTCGGCACGAGGAACTCTCCTGTCGATGTACTGCTCCCCCACCCCCGACGTCGCTCGCGTGGCCAGTGACCCAGCCGGGCGGGGGCACGCGCCGGGCGGCGCGAGGTGTGCGCCGGCTGTGGACGCGGAGGGGAGCGGATTCCTTTCCCGGGCGTCCGTTAGCGTAGTGCTTCCGCGGCGTCGTAAGGAGCAAGGGTACGTTGACCAATTCCGCTGACTCCTCCGGCCGCCCCACTCGTGCCCGCCTGAGGCCCGCGCGGCTCCTCACCCTGGTGGTCTTCGCGCTCGCCGGGCTGCTGTTCTGGCTCAGCTTCGACACCGCACGGGGCACCAATCTGCGCTCGGACGACTCGATGCTCCGGCTCTCCGACCTCATCCAGGAGCGCAGCCACAAGAACGGCGCCCAGGACGACCGGAACGCCACGCTGCGCGAGGAGGTCGACGCCCTCGCACGGCGCGACAACGGCAGTTCCCAGGCCGAGGACGCCAAGCTCAGGGCGCTCGAGGCGAGCGCGGGCACCAAGCCGCTGTCCGGTCAGGGCGTGACCGTGACGTTGATGGACGCCCCGCCGAACGCCACCGCCAAGATCCCCGGAGTGCCCGAGCCGCAGCCCAACGACCTGGTCATCCACCAGCAGGACCTCCAGGCCGTGGTGAACGCGCTGTGGCACGGCGGCGCCAAGGGCATCAAGGTCATGGACCAGCGGCTGATCTCCACCAGCGCGGTGCGCTGCGTCGGCAACACCCTGATCCTCCAGGGCCGGGTCTACTCCCCGCCGTACAAGGTCACCGCCGTCGGCGACCGCGAGGCCCTGAACAACGCGCTCACCGCCTCCCCCGCGATCCAGAACTATCTGCAGTACGTGAACGCCTACGGCCTGGGCTGGAAAGTCGACCAGCACGAGGCGGTGACTCTTCCCGGCTACTCCGGCACAGTGGATCTCCACTACGCAGAGCCTGTGAAGCCGTAGCCCGCGGGGCCGCGGGGAGGGGCGGGGCCGATGTCACTGCGGGGCCGGACGACGGCGCGGTGGATCGTACGGGCGCTCAGTGAGATCTGCGTCACCATCGGCGCGCTGATCGTCCTCTTCGTCGGCTATCTCCTCTTCTGGACCGGTGTGCAGGCCGACAGCGCCATGGACGGCGAGATCGGTAAGCTCCAGCGCCAGTGGTCGACCGGACCGGTCACCGCGCCCGGCACCACACCCGCCACCGGCGACCGCCCCACAACCCCCGCGCCACCCCGCCGCTACACCCCCGGCGCCTCCTTCGCCGTCATGTACATCCCGCGGCTCGGGGCGGACTGGTCCAAGCCCGTCCTCGAAGGCACCGGAACCGACGTCCTCAAGCGCGGCCTCGGGCACTACGACCGCACCGCGCGCCTCGGCGAGATCGGCAACTTCGCCGTCGCCGGCCACCGCCGCACCTACGGCGATCCGTTCAAGGACTTCCCGCAACTGCGCCCCGGCGACGCCGTGGTGCTGACCGACGGTACGACCTGGTTCACCTACCGCATCGACAACCGCCCCTATGCGACACTGCCCGGCGATATCGGCGTGATCGACCCGGTACCGCGGAAGTCCGGGTTCAACGGCCCGGGGCGCTACCTCACCCTCACCACCTGCGAGCCGGAATGGGGCCACAGCCACCGGTTGATCGCCTGGGCACACCTCGATGCCACCCAACCCGTGGCGCAGGGAAGGCCATCGGCTTTGACCGGCTGACCCCCCTCCGCCCTTCCTCGCCCCGTACTCTGGTGTCGCAATCGTCATCGTCATCGGCATCGGCAAGGGGACAGCGACAGCATGTACAGCTGGATCTGGCGGCAACTGCCGGGCAACACGTGGGTGAAGGCGCTGATTTCGGTGGTGCTCGTGCTGGCGGTCGTCTTCGTGCTCTTCCAGTACGTCTTTCCGTGGGCGGAGCCGCTGCTGCCCTTCAATGACGTCACTGTCGACCAAGGGATGGCAGCCCACCGATGACCGCACGCATTCTCGTCGTCGACAACTACGACAGCTTCGTCTTCAACCTCGTCCAGTACCTGTACCAGCTGGGTGCCGAGTGCGAGGTGCTGCGCAACGACGAGGTCGCGCCACGGCACGCTCAGGACGGCTTTGACGGCGTGCTCCTGTCGCCCGGCCCCGGTACGCCCGAGCAGGCCGGCGTCTGCGTCGACATGGTCCGGCACTGCGCGGACACCGGCGTCCCGGTCTTCGGCGTGTGCCTGGGCATGCAGTCGATGGCGGTGGCGTACGGCGGGGTGGTGGACCGTGCGCCCGAGCTGCTGCACGGCAAGACCTCGCCCGTCATTCACGAGGGCGCCGGTGTCTTCTCCGGCCTGCCCTCGCCCTTCACGGCCACCCGCTACCACTCCCTGGCCGTCGAACCGGACACCGTCCCCGACGAACTGGTCGTGACCTCCTGGACGGAGGCCGAGGACGTTCCCGGCGGGCGGATCATCATGGGCCTGAGGCACCGTGAACTGCCGGTCGAGGGCGTGCAGTTCCACCCCGAGTCGGTGCTGACGGAATGGGGACACCGGATGCTGGCCAACTGGCTCGTCGAATGCGGCGACGCGGGAGCTGTGGAGCGCTCGACGGGGCTTGCCCCGGTGGTCGGCAGGGCCGGCGCGTGACCGCCCTACGCCCCGAACGCGAAGGGAGATCCTACGACCCGTACGAGCCGCAACAGTCGCACGGGTCGCAGGATCCGTACGGCTCATCGGAGCCGTACGGCCAACCGGATCCCTACGGGCAACCCGACGTGTTCGAGGCGGCGGTGGGACAACTCGGCGACCCGCTGAACGATCCCCTGCCGGGCCGGGCGGGGCCGTCGGCCCACCGCGACCGGTCGACGCCGAGTCCGTCCGACGGGTCGGGGACCGGCCACGGGTCGGCGGCCAGCCCGCTCGACCAACCGGGCCGCGGGCGGCGGCGGGGCAAGCCGGCCGACGAAGGGCTGTCCCAGGGCTCGCCCTGGTTCCGCCCGCACCAGGAGCCGGAACGGCCCGCCCCGGCCCGGCCGACGGCCCGTGGCCCGTATCCCGTGCCGCCCGCGGTCTCGTCGGCCGCCTCGCCGACCCCGTCGTCCGTGGCGCCGGCCGAGCCGCCGCCCGGTCCCGCCGCGGCCGGGCACTGGACTGACGACCCCTCGACCATGGCGCTGCGGCAGGCCGAGAAGCAGGGCCCGGGCGCTGTTTCACGTGAAACCGGCGAAACCGGGGTGACCGTTTCACGTGAAACCGACGAAACGGATGTCACCGTTTCACGTGAAACAGCGGCATCGGGATCAGCTCCGGCGGCCGGAGGCCGTGCGGCTCGTCGTAAGGCCGCTCAGGAGGCCGCCAAGCGTGGCGGGAGGCGCGGGCGCCGCGGTGGTGCGGCCGGTGCCGCAGAGGCCGCAGATACGGCCTCTCAGCCGGCCTCCGCCCCGATGACCCGGCTGGAGGCTCGGAGGGCCGCACGCGCCGCCAAGGAGAGCCCCAGTCTGATCGCCAGCCGTGCGCTGGGCGAGGTGTTCATCACCCTCGGCGTGCTGATGCTGCTGTTCGTCACCTATCAGCTGTGGTGGACGAATGTGATGGCCGAGGAGGAGGCGGGCGGCGCCGCCACCACCCTCCAGCACGAGTGGGACAAGGGCGGCGGGGAGAAGAAGAACCTCGCGGTCGGCGAGCGCTTCGGGATCATGTACATCCCGAAGCTGGACGTCAAGGCGCCGATCGCGGAAGGCATCGACAAGCACTCGGTGCTGGACCACGGCATGATCGGCCACTACGACAAGAGCAGCGGGGTCAAGACCGCGATGCCCTGGGACAAGAAGGGCAACTTCGCGGTCGCGGCGCACCGCAACACCCACGGCGAGCCGTTCCGCTACATCAACAAGCTGACCAAGGGCGACAAGATTGTCGTCGAGACCAAGAGCGCGTACTACACGTACGAGATGGAGAGCATCCTCCCGCAGACGTCTCCCAGCAACGTCAGCGTGATCGGACCCGTACCGCCCGGCTCGGGGTTCACCGGACCCGGCCGCTACATCACCCTGACCACCTGCACGCCGGAGTTCACCAGTACCTTTCGGATGATCGTCTGGGGCAAGATGGTCGACGAGCGGCCGCGGAGCAAGGGCAAACCGGAAGCGCTCGGCGGCTGAGCGAATACAAAAGGGGTGCTACGCGGTGACTGCAACCGGAACCGACGAGGAAAGCGACCGGTCCGCGCCGCCACCCACGCCGCGTCGGGTACGCAGGACCATCGCCTCCATCGTCAGCGTCATCGGCGAACTGCTGATCACGGCCGGCCTGATCCTGGGTCTGTTCGTCGCCTACTCGCTGTGGTGGACCAACGTCCTCGCCGACCGTGAGGCGCACAAGCAGGGCGACCAGGTCCGCAAACACTGGGCGAGCAGCGGGCCCAAGGGGCCGGGGGAGCTGGACACCAAGGACGGCATCGGCTTCCTGCACGTACCGGCGATGAACAACGGCGAGGTGCTGGTCAAGAAGGGCACCAGCACCGAGGTCCTCAACGAGGGCGTGGCCGGCTACTACACCAAGCCGGTCAAGTCGGCCCTGCCGCAGGACAAGAAGGGCAACTTCACCCTGGCCGCACACCGCGACGGCCACGGCGCGAAGTTCCACAACATCGACAAGCTCAAGGACGGCGACCCGATCGTCTTCGAGACCAAGGACACCTGGTACGTCTACAAGGTCTTCGCGACGCTGCCGCAGACCTCGAAGTTCAACGTGGACGTCCTGAACAAGGTCCCGAAGGAGTCCGGCAAGCACAAGGCGGGCCGCTACATCACCCTCACGACCTGCACCCCGGTCTACACCTCGACCTACCGCTACATCGTCTGGGGCGAACTGGTCCGCACCGAGAAGGTCGACGCGGACCGCACCCCGCCCGAGGAACTGCGCTAGCCGCCGCACAGCTCCTCAAGGGACACCCGCACACGACGGAGCCCCGGCCGCCCTCCCAGGGCTGCCGGGGCTCCGCTGTGCGTCAGGCACGGACGCCGGTCGTCAGTTTCCGAACGGTCCGCCGATGAAGCCGCCGCCGTTCCCGTTGCCGCCGCCACCGACGGTGGTGAGCGTCACGGTGGTGGTAGCCGGGTCGGACGGCGAGTTCGGCACCGGGTCCTGGTTGGCCACCCGGGCGTTGTCGTCCTGCGAACTGCCGCCGGCGAACTGGATGTTGTTGAAGCCGGCCTGCTGAAGCGCCTTCTTCGCATCCTTGACCGTCTGGCCGATCACGCCCGGCACCGGCTTCTGGGCAGCCGCCTTGCCGACCGTGAGGTTCACCGTGGAGCCGATCTTGGCCTCGGTGTTGCCGTCGGGGCTCTGCCCGACGACCTTGCCGACCATGTTCGGGTCGGGCGTCTCCTGCTCGGTCCTGGCGACGTCGAAGCCCAGGTCCCGCAGCTGCTTCTCCGCCGCGTTGGCGTCCTGGCCCTTGACGTCCGGGACCGTCTTCTTCTGGGCCGCCTGGGCCACGGTCAGCGTGATCTGGGCGTCCTTGGTGGCCTTGCTCTGCGCGTCGGGGTTCTGCTTGGTGACGACGCCGGGCGTACGGTCGGAGACCTCCACCTTCTGCTGGACGTTGGTGAAGCCCTTGTCGTTGAGCTCCTTCTTGGCGTCCTCGTACGGGATGCCCTGCACGTCCGGCACGGTGACCTTGACCGCCCCCGAGCAGAGCGTGACGGTGACCGTCTCGCCCTTGCCGATCTCGGCGGGGGGCGCCGGTTCCTGATCGGTGATCTGGCCCTTCTTGGCGTTGCTACAGGGCTTGCGGCCGCCCAGGGCGACCTTGAAGCCGCCGTTCACGCCGAACTGCTTGGCCTCCGCCAGGCCCTTCCCGGTGAGGTTGGGGACCGGCGACTTGCCGCCCTGCTTGCCGTTGCTGGAGATCGCCTTGCCGATGAAGATCGCACCGACCAGGACCAGTACCGCCGCCAGCGCCAGCAGGATCGTCGAGGTGTGGCTCTTCTTCGGGGCGCCACCCCGCCGCCGGTCGGCGCGCTCCTCGTAGCCGTAGCCCCCGTCGTCGGCGTTCATCGGCGGGAGCATCGAGGTCTTCGGGCCGCCACCGTCCTGGGCGCGCAGCATCGTGGTCGGCTGGTCCTGGTCGTAGCCGACCGCGCCCAGGGCGGAGGTCGCCGCGACCGGCTGGCCCTCCAGCGCCGCCTCGATGTCGGCACGCATCTCGTCGGCCGACTGGTAGCGGTAGTCCGGGTCCTTGACCAGCGCCTTCAGGACGATCGCGTCCATCTCCGGCGTGATCTCGGAGTCGAAGTTGCTCGGCTTCTGCGGCTCCTCGCGGACGTGCTGGTAGGCCACCGCGACCGGCGAGTCACCGACGAACGGCGGCCGGACGGTGAGCAGCTCGTAGAGCAGACAGCCGGTGGAGTACAGGTCGGAGCGGGCGTCGACCTGCTCGCCCTTGGCCTGCTCCGGGGAGAGGTACTGTGCGGTGCCGATGACCGCGGCGGTCTGCGTCATGGTCATACCGGCGTCGCCCATCGCGCGCGCGATGCCGAAGTCCATGACCTTGACCTGGCCGGTGCGGGTCAGCATGACGTTCGCCGGCTTGATGTCGCGGTGGACGATGCCGGCCCGGTGCGAGTACTCCAGTGCCTGGAGGACGCCGATGGTCATCTCCAGCGAGCGCTCGGGCAGCAGCTTCCGCCCGGAGTGCAGCAGCTCGCGCAGCGTCGAGCCGTCCACGTACTCCATGACGATGTACGGGATCGAGACCCCGTCGACGTAGTCCTCGCCGGTGTCGTAGACCGCGACGATCGACGGATGGTTCAGCGAGGCGGCCGACTGGGCCTCACGGCGGAACCGGGCCTGGAAGGACGGGTCACGGGCGAGGTCCACCCGCAGCGTCTTCACAGCCACGGTGCGACCCAGGCGGGTGTCATGGCCGAGGTACACCTCGGCCATGCCACCACGGCCGAGCACCGAGCCCAGCTCGTACCGGCCGCCGAGGCGACGCGGCTCTTCCATAAGCTTCTCCAGCCCTCTCCGTCAGTCCCGACCGCACCGGTGTGTGGTCCGGCGGTGTGCTGTCCGGCCTACCGTACCCGGGACGCCGCAGTGGACCGGGCCGGAGCCGCAACCTGATACGTGACCGGTATTGGCATGACCCGAGTCACTTCTCGCCTTCGAGTACCGCCTCCATGACGCGCTTCGCGATCGGAGCGGCCAGCTTGCCGCCGGCGATGTCGTCGCGCAGGGTGTCGGATCCCTCAATGACGACGGCGACCGCGACGGGGGTGCCCTTGTCGGTCTTCGCGTAGGAGATGAACCAGGCGTACGGGTTGTCCTTGTTGTTCTCGCCGTGCTGCGCAGTACCGGTCTTGCCGCCGACTGTGACGTTCGGGATCTGGGCGTTGGTTCCCGTGCCCTCCTGGACCACGGTCTCCATGATGCTCTGGATCTTCTGCGCGTTCTCCGGCGAGAGCGGCCGGCTCATCTCCTGCGGCGTGTGCTGCTGGACGACGTTGAGGTTCGGCGCGACCAGCTGCTCGACCATGTACGGCTTCATCAGCTTGCCGCCGTTGGCGACCGCCGAGGCGACCATGGCCATCTGGAGCGGGGTGGCGCGGTTGGAGGCCTGGCCGATGCCGGCCATCGCGTTCTGCGGCCGGTTGTCCGTGGGGAAGATGCTCTCCGCGGCCCGGACGGGGGTGTCGATCTTCGCGTTGTTGAAGCCGAACTTCTCCGCCTCGGCCTTCATCTTCTTGTTGCCGAGGTCGGCGCTGATCTTGCCGAACACCGTGTTGCAGGACCAGCGCAGCGCCTCACGCAGGCTGGCGTTCTCGCACGGGATGTTGCCCTCGTTCTTCAGCTCGATGCCCGCGGTGTCGGGCAGCGTGTAGGGCAGCGGCGAATTGGTCTTGGCGTTGACGTCGGTGTAGAGGCCGTTCTCCAGCGCTGCCGAGGCCGTGACGACCTTGAACGTGGAGCCCGGCGGGTAGGTCTGGCGCAGCGCCCGGTTGAGCATCGGCTCGTCGGGGTTGTTCTTCTTCTGCAGCGCGTTGTACGCCTCGGCGTCCTTGTTGCTCATCCCGGCGAAGGTGGACGGGTCGTACGACGGGGTGCTGGCCAGCGCCAGGATCGCACCGGTCTCCGGGTTGATCGCGGCGACCGCGCCCTTCTGGCTGCCCAGGCCGTCGAACGCGGCCTTCTGCGCCTTGGCGTCCAGCGTGGTGACGACGTTGCCGCCCTTCTGCTTGCCACCGGTGAACATGTCGACCGTGCGGCTGAAGAAGAGCCGGTCGTCGGTGCCGGCGAGGATGCCGTCGTTGAGCTTCTCCAGCTGGTTGGCGTCGAAGGCCTGCGAGGCGTAGCCGGTGACCGGCGCCCACATCTTGCCGTTCTTGTACGTGCGCTTGTACTTGAAGTCGCCGCTGTCGGTGGTCGTGGAGCCGGTGACCGCCTTGCCGTCGACGATGATGTTGCCGCGCGGCGTGCTGTAGCGCGCGATCGCGACCCGGCGGTTGTGCGTGTCGTTCTTGAGCTTGTCACCGTCGACGAACTGCACCCAGTTGACGCGGACGAGCAGGGCGAGGACGAGCAGGCCGCAGAAGATCGCGACCCGGCGCAGAGGCTTGTTCACGGGCGGACCACCTGGGTCATCTCGGCGTCGGTGGACGGGGCGGGCGCCGGCGCCGGGCGGCGCGCGGTGTCGCTGATGCGCAGCAGGATGGCCACCAGCGCCCAGTTGGCGATCACGGAGGAACCACCCTGGGCGAGGAACGGCATCGTCATACCGGTCAGCGGGATCAGGCCCGTCACACCGCCGGCGACGACGAAGACCTGGAGGGCGAAGGCGCCGGAAAGTCCGACGGACAGCAGCTTGCCGAACGGGTCGCGGGCGGCCAGCGCCGTGCGGATACCGCGCTCGATGAGCAGGCCGTACAGCATCAGGATCGCCATCAGACCGGCCAGGCCGATCTCCTCGCCGACGGTGGCGAGGATGTAGTCGCTCTTGGGGGCGATACCGCCGATGAGCCGGGAGTAGCCCTGCCCCAGACCGGACCCGAGGATGCCGCCGGACCCGAAGGAGTACATCGCCTGCGCGGTCTCCGTGACACCGCCGTTCTGGAGCTCCAGCGGGTTGAGCCAGTTGTGGACACGCACCTGCACATGGGACTCGAACGTGGCCACGGCGACCGCGCCGCCCGCGCTCAGCAGCAGACCGAAGACGATCCAGCTGGTGCGCTCGGTGGCGACGTACAGCATGATCACGAAGAGGCCGAAGAAGAGCAGCGAGGTACCCAGGTCGGTCTCGAAGACCAGGATCATCAGGCTCAGCGCCCAGATGACCAGGATGGGTCCGAGGTCCCGGCCGCGCGGCAGGTACAGGCCCATGAAGCGGCGGCTGGCCAGCGCCAGCGCGTCCCGCTTCACCATCAGGTAGCCCGCGAAGAAGATCGCGATGATGATCTTGGCAAACTCTCCCGGCTGGAGCGAGCCCACGCCGGGGATCGTGATCCAGATGCGCGCGCCGAAACGGGCCGGGAAGAAGATCGGCGCGATCAGCAGGACCAGCGCGACCACCATCGAGATGTAGGTGTAGCGCTGGAGGACACGGTGGTCCTTGAGGAAGATCAGTACGCCGAGGAAGAGCGCGACGCCGAGCGTCGACCACATCAGCTGTCCCGGTGCCATCGCACCGCCCAGCTGCGGGGTGCTGATCTGCGGCTCCTGGTCCAGGCGCCAGATGAACACCAGGCCGAGGCCGTTCAGCAGGGTGGCGATCGGCAGCATCAGCGGATCCGCGTACGGCGCCCACTTGCGCACGATGAGGTGCGCCACGCCCGCCAGCAGGCCGAGCCCGGCCGTGTAGCCGAGCACGCCGGCGGGGACGGTCTCCTCCTTGGCGAGCCCGACGTTGATGTACGCGAACACCGGGATGATCACCGCGAAGCAGAGCAGCGCAAGCTCGGTGTTCCGGCGGCTCGGGGCTCCGATGGTGCCGATGGTGGTGGTGTTGGTGGTGGTACTGCTCATGAGATGTACGGCCCCCTACGCCCTCACTGCTGGGTGCTGCAATTCTTTTCCAGCTTCAGCTGTTCCTCGGAGGGGGCCTGGCTGGGGGTGGGTGTGGGAGTCGGGGTCACGGTCGCCGCGAGGGTACCTGCCACGCCGCCGCCGGAGGTACCCGCCTTGTCGGCGGCACCGGGCTTGGTGGTGGGCGTACCGGGCTTGGTCGTCGTACCGGGCTTGGCCGGCGTGCCCGCCTGGCCCTTGCCCTTGTTACGCGCCGCCTCGCGCTCGGCGGCCTCCCGCTGCGCCTTGCTGCGGCAGGCGTTGGCCTGCTGGCCCAGCGCGGTGACCCGCTCGGCGGCCTCGGTACGGCTGTCGGCCGCGATGGTCGCCTTGATCTGCTTCTGCTGGTACGACGGGAGGTACTTGAGTTCGATCTCGGGGTGGTCCTCGTCGACCTCGTTGAGCTTGAACCACGCGAGGTCCTGGCTGATGCCCCGGTAGAGCGCGACGTGGTCGTCGTTGGCGCCGACGAAGTACTGGGTCTGCGTCCAGCGGTACCCGCCGTACAGGCCACCGCCGATCACGCCGAGCGCCAGCGCGATGAACAGCGATCGCTTGATCCACTTCCCGCGCCGCTGCGGCTTGACGAAGTCCTCGTCCATGAACGCCCCGAAGGAGCCCTGCGGCGGTCCACCGACGTCCGGGCCACCGCTTCCGGGCGGGCCGAACGCGCCACCGGGGGCGGTCGGCTGCCCACCGGGGCGGCCGAGCTCGGCGGCCCGGGCGGCCGGCGTCTGCATCGTGCTGGGGTCGCTGAGCTGGTGCTGGTTCTCCGCGACCGCACCGACGATCACCGGGGTGTCGTTGAGCTGCCCGGCCATCGACTCGTTGCCGTCGACGTCCAGCACGTCGGCGACGATGCAGGTGATGTTGTCGGGCCCGCCGCCGCGCAGCGCGAGCTGGATCAGCTCCTGCACCGTCTCGTGCGGCCCGTGGTAGCTGGCGAGGGTCTCCTCCAGCGTCTGGTGGCTGACCACCCCGGACAGGCCGTCCGAGCAGATCAGGTACCGGTCGCCGGCCCGCACCTCGCGGATCGACAGGTCGGGCTCGACGTGGTCGCCGCTGCCCAGCGCCCGCATCAGCAGCGAGCGCTGCGGGTGGGTGGTGGCTTCCTCTTCGGTGATCCGGCCCTCGTCGACCAGCCGCTGCACCCAGGTGTGGTCCTGGGTGATCTGCGTCAGCACGCCGTCGCGCAGCAGATAGGCGCGCGAGTCACCGACGTGGACGAGGCCGAGCCGCTGCCCGGTCCACAGCAGGGCGGTCAGGGTCGTGCCCATGCCCTCCAGCTGGGGGTCCTCCTCGACCATCACCCGCAGCTGGTCGTTGGCGCGCTGCACGGCGCTGCCGAGCGACGTCAGGATGTCCGAGCCCGGAACGTCGTCGTCGAGCTGGACGAGCGTGGAGATCACCTCGGAGGAGGCGACCTCACCGGCGGCCTGGCCGCCCATGCCGTCGGCGATGGCGAGCAGCCGGGGACCGGCGTAGCCGGAGTCCTCGTTGCCCTCGCGGATCATGCCCTTGTGCGATCCGGCGGCGAAGCGCAGTGACAGACTCATGCGCACCTCACCCGTCGGCTCGGGGTACAGCCGGTCTCGCCTGGCCACACTGCCCACCCTCCGGTCGGGAGCACGCCCGGGTCCGCCGAGTGGACCGCCGCGGCTCGCTCGCTCCGCTCGCTCATTGTCGTACTACTTCCGCAGCTCGATGACGGTCTTGCCGATGCGGATCGGGGCTCCCAGCGGGATCGGTGTCGGGGTCGTCAGTCGGGTCCGGTCCAGGTACGTGCCGTTGGTGGAACCGAGGTCCTCGACGATCCACTGGCCGTCACGGTCCGGGTAGATCCTGGCATGCCTGCTCGACGCGTAGTCGTCGTCCAGCACGATCGTGGAGTCGTGCGCACGGCCCAGCGAGATCGTCTGGCCCTGGAGGGCGACGGTGGTGCCGGTCAGTGAGCCTTCGGTGACCACCAGCTTCGTGGGGGCGCCACGACGCTGGCGGTTGTTGCCGCGGCCGCCGTCCTGGCGGCGCTGCTGCTGCGGCGGGGGCGCGGCGGCCTGGCGCGGGGAACGCGCCTCCTGCCCACCGCGCCGGGCGGCACCGCGCTGTGTGACGCGGGTGCCGAAAAGATCGCTGCGGATGACCTGGACGGCCACGATGACGAACAGCCACAGTACGGCGAGGAAACCCAACCGCATGACCGTGAGGGTCAGCTCTGACATTGCCCCCGCTTCACCCTTCGGCTTGCCGGTAAACGATGGTGGTACTGCCCACGACGATGCGCGAGCCGTCGCGGAGACTAGCGCGAGTGGTGTGCTGCCCGTCCACCACGATGCCGTTGGTGGAACCCAGATCCTGGATCGTGGGGGGCGTTCCGACCCGGATCTCGCAGTGACGCCGGGAGACTCCCGGGTCGTCGATCCGTACGTCGGCGTCGGTGCTCCGGCCCAGCACCAGCGTGGGACGCGAGATCTGGTGGCGGGTGCCGTTGATCTCGATCCAGCGCCGGGTCTGCGCGTAGGGCTGCTGCCCTGCACCGGGGGCTGCCGTACGGGGTACGGGCTGTGCGCCGCCGGGGGGCGGGGAGGAAGGCATGGGGGGCGCGCTCACGTGGCCACCGGAGCGGCCGCCGTGCGGCGCCGCGGAGGCGCGGTGGGCCGCGGCCTGGCCGGGGTGGTCCTGCGAGCTGCTGGAGGCGAGCGTGCGGCTGCGGACGCGGTACAGGCCGGTGTCGAGGTCGTCGGCCTTCTCCAGGTGGACCTTGATCGGCCCCATGAAGGTGTAGCGCTGCTGCTTGGCGTAGTCGCGGACCATGCTCGAGAGCTCGTCGCCGAGCTGCCCGCTGTACGGGCTCAGCCGGTCGTAGTCCGGGGTGCTCAGCTCGACGATGAAGTCGTTGGGGACGACCGTGCGGTCGCGGTTCCAGATGGTGGCGTTGTTGTCGCACTCGCGCTGTAGGGCGCCGGCGATCTCAACGGGCTGCACCTCTGACTTGAACACCTTGGCGAAGGTGCCGTTGACGAGACCTTCGAGACGCTGCTCGAAACGCTTCAGTACTCCCACGGGGCACCTCCTTCCTCAGCCTTCGTCGGGGTCGTCCTGATCGAGTCGTCCTGATACTGCTTACTGATCGTATCCACGCGTCGGGAAATCGGCTGGTTCCCCTTTCCCGCCTTGAGGACGAGTGTCGCCCCTCACAGGGTTGCCCGGTGCTTACTTGCTCCTTGCCCACTGCTCGTGCACTGCGATCGTAGATGTGCCCCCAGGACAGTGTCCCGCAACCGCCGACCGCTCAGACCGTGCGGGGGGCCGGAGTCGGACACCGCACAGTACGGGTCCTGCCGGCCGGCCCGGGACGACCCGGCTCCGGTTGCGGCTACCGCGAGTGTGGACCCTCGGGGCGGTGCTCGGCGAATGCCCGAGCAACGGCGGCCACCGCGCCAGGGTGCCAGGGGCCAGGCGAAAGGCGTGTGAACCCACCCATGCCAGCGTGCTAATGTTCTGCATGTCGAAAGGCGCTCGCACAAGACCCGGACGGAACAACCCGGATCGCGTGAGAGAATCAATCGGCAGCACCCATGCGCGGGTGGCGGAATAGGCAGACGCGCTGGATTCAGGTTCCAGTGCCCGAAAGGGCGTGGGGGTTCAACTCCCCCCTCGCGCACAGATGAGACCCCCGGTCTCCGGAGAAATCCGGAAGCCGGGGGTCTTTCTTCTTCTCTCCCCGTTGTCTTCCTCACAGTGTTGCGTACGTCACGGATGTCGGATTCGCGGTGTGCATCCGGTTTTTGTACGCCGCGGTGTGAGGCCTACCTCACATCCGCGGGACCGGTCGCCGGCGCGGTGGTCCGGGCCGCCTCCCCGGCCTCCGTCACGGCCGTCAGGAAGGCGCGGACGCGGGCCGTCTCCCGTGCGGTGTGGTGGACGAGTCCCAGGACCGAGTCCGGCAGCCCGGTGACCGGGACGAAGACGAGGTCGCGGCGGCCGTGGTACTCGGCGGTGGGGCGGCACAGCAGCATGCCGCCGCGGTCGGCCGCGGCGAGGGTGAGGCCCTCTTGCAGGGTGCTGACCCGGGGGCCAGCGGCTATCGGACGGCCCTGAGGGGTGACGGGCGGGGCGTGGGCCACGCGCCAATAGGCGGGCGCCGGGCCGTCGGGGGAGATCAGGGTGACGGCGGCGAGGTCCTCGACGGTGATCGCGGCGCGGTCCGCCAAGGGGTGTCGTACGGACAGCGCGAGGGTCTGCTGCTGGGCGGAGAAGACCGGGCCGAGGGCGAGGTCGGGCTCGGCCATCGGCAGCAGGGTGACCGCGACGTCCACCGCACCGCTGCGCAGTGCGCCGAAGGGGTCGCAGAGCGGGATCTCGACGATCTTCGCGACGCAGCCCGGGTGACGGCGCTGGAAGGTGTCGATGGCCTGCATGACGCGGTCGTCGGCGGTGCCCTGGAAGCCGATCGTCAGCCTCCCCTCGACGCCCCGGGCGGCGTCGCGGGCGCGCTCCACGGTGGCGCGCAGCGCGTCGTAGGCGGGGCGCAGGGAGGTACGGAACTCCTCGCCGAGCGGGGTGAGGCGGACGCGGCGGCTGGTGCGCTCCACGAGGCGGGCGCCGATCCGGGACTCCAGGGAGCGCAGGAGCTGGCTGACGCGGCTCTGCGAGACGTACAACCGCTCACCGGTGCGGCCGAAGTGCAGTTCCTCGGACAGCACCAGGAAGCACTCCAGCTCGCGCACTTCGAGGCCGGCGGTCGGGGTGGTGCGGCCGGCGGTCGGGGTGGTGGTGGGGCCGGCGGGCGTGGGGTGCGGGCCGCTCATGGGGTCCTTCGGGAGGGCGGGGGCTCCGGTGGGCGCACTGCCGCCGGTGCCGCTGATCGATGAGTCCTGCTCATGGAAGGTTGAGGAGTTGGCCGTTGTTCCCCGGTGGGGGCGCGCGTTGGCTGGGGGCATGGCGAACAGCGAGGGCGGAATGACCGCCATGATGGGTGAACCGGCCGTCACGGCACGGGAGTTGGGGCGTAGGCGAGGCGGTGGCTGGCCGGCTGTGGGGGCGCTCGCCGCGGCGACCTTCACGGTCGTGACGTCCGAGATGCTGCCCGTGGGGCTGCTGACGCCGATCGGGCGGGAGTTGCGGGTCTCGGACGGTACGGCCGGGCTGACCCTGACGGTGACGGGCCTGGTGGCGGCGGTGGCGGCACCGCTGCTGACGCTGCTGGTGGGGCGAACGGACCGGCGGGCGGTGCTGGTCGCCTTGATGGGCACGCTGGCGGCGGCGAACCTGCTCGCGGCGTGTGCGCCCACCGTCCTGGTGCTGCTGGCGGCACGGGTGCTGGTGGGGCTGGGGATGGGCGGGGTGTGGGCGATCGCGGCGGGGCTCGCGGTGCGCCTGGTGCCCGGGAGGCGGGTGGCGGCGGCGACGTCCCTGATCTTCAGCGGGGTCGCGGCGGCCTCGGTCCTGGGAGTGCCGGCCGGCACGTTCCTGGGCGAACTGGGCGGCTGGCGCACGGCGTTCCTGGCGATGACCGGGGTCTGCGGGGCGGTGGCGGTCGCCCTGGCCGTCCTGCTGCCGCCGTTGCCGGCCGCCGACGCGGTGCGGCTGGGCGGGGTGCTGGGGGTGCTGCGCGGCGCACCGGTACGGACCGGACTCGTCCTGGTGGCGCTCCTGGTGACGGGTCATTTCGCGGCCTACACGTATGTGCGGCCCGTACTGGAGCAGGTGGCCGGCGCGCAGGCGGACCAGATCGGCACGCTGTTGCTGGGCTTCGGCCTCGCGGGCCTGGCGGGGAACTTCGCCGCCGGCGCCGCTGCGGCGCGCACACCGCGGACGGCGCTGCTGGTGATCTGCGGGGTGCTGGCGGCGGCGGTGTTGCTGATGCCGCTGGTGGGGCGCGGTGCGGGGGTGCCGGGGGCGGCGGTCCTGGTGGCCGTGTGGGGGCTGGCCTACGGGGGCGTGTCGGTCAGCACCCAGACCTGGCTGATGGCGGCCGCACCCGGTGCGCGGGAGGCGGCGTCCGCGCTGTTCGTCGCGGTGTTCAACGGGGCGATAGCCCTGGGCGCACTGCTCGGCGGGCAGGCCGCGGACGGCTGGGGCGCGGCGGGCGTGATGTGGCTGGGCGGCGCGCTCGCGGTGGGGGCGTGGGTGACGGTCGCGGTGGGGCGGGGGCCTGGGCGCGGGGAGGGGTGAGGGGTGAGGGGCGAGGGGGAGCCGGGTGAGGGGGGAGCGGGGTGATGCGGGAGGTGGCTGATGCGGGTGAGGGGGTGGCCCCGGGCCGGCGCGAGGTGATGGGGCGTGGGGCCGGTCCGGGGCGTGGAGCCGTGGGTGGCTGGGGGTGGCGGTTTGGTCCGGTGCCCCCGGCTGCGGGCGGGTGGGCCGTACCGGCCGTAGTCCGCGGGCGGATGGCGTACGGGCCGGCGCTGGCGGACGGGTGGCGTACGGGTGGGTGCCCGCGGGCGGGTCGGCCGCCGGCCGCGCTTCAGGCGGAGAGGCGCTCGGCCAGGGCCTTGGCCTTGGCCGCCGCGTCCGCGTGGGCCTTCTCGCGGGAGGTCTCGTACAGCGGGACGAGTTCGGCCATCGCCGGGTTGCTGGGGGCCATGGTCAGCTCGGGAACGATGAAGTCGACGTCGAGGCCCATACCGCCGTTGAGGACGGCCTCCAGGTAGTTCTGGACGTACTCGAAGGACTCCCGGGGCGTTCCCGGCGCGTAGGAACCGCCGCGGCTGGCGACGACCGTGACCGGGGTGCCCTTGGCGGACGGTGCCTCACCGGCCGTACGACCCATGATGATCACCTGGTCCAGCCACGCCTTGAGCGTCGAGGGGATCGTGAAGTTGTACATCGGAGCGGCTATGACGACCGCGTCGGCCTGCTCCAGCTCCTCGGCGAGCCGGACGCGCAGCGCGAAGGCGGCCTGCTGCTCGGGGGTGTGGGTGGCCGGGTCGGAGAAGGCGGCGGAGGCGGCGACGCCGTCCAGGTGCGGCAGCGGGTCGGCGGCCAGGTCGCGGTGGACGACCGTGCCGTCGGGGTGCTGCTCCTCCCAGGCCTTGCGGAAGGCCGCGGTGACCGAGCGGGAGGCGGAGCCGCCCTCGGGGAAGAGGGAGGAGTCGATGAGCAGAAGCGTGGCCATGGGGATCGGTCCTTCGCTGAGCGGCCGGGCAGTGCGCGACCAATGGTTGAATTTCGTACGTCACTATTCATAGCACAGGGACTTACTTTTCTATAGTAGCCAACGGGAGGGCGGTACTCTGGGTGTATGGCGGACCACAGCGAGGCGACGTGCAGGAAGGTCGACGACGGCATGACGCGCGTCTTCGAGCTGTTCGGGAAACGCTGGACGGGGCTGATCGTCGCCACCCTGATGCCGGGTCCGGTGCACTTCGCCGATCTGCGGCGGGCCATCCCCGGGATCAGCGAGCGCATGCTCTCCGACCGCCTCATGGAGCTCGCGGCGACCGGCCTGCTGCTGCGCGAGGTGGACGCGGGCCCACCACTGCGCGTCGCGTACCGGCTGACGGAGGCCGGTCTGGCGATGGAGCCCGCCCTCAAGGAACTGGGCCGCTGGGCGGAGACGTACCTCGCCGATGGCGGGCAGTGCCCGGAGCGCTTTCGGAAGTGACCGGGCGGAAGTGATCGGGCGGAAGTGGCCGGGCGGAAGTGATCGGGCGGTCAGCCCAGTCGTTCCTGGGCGGCGTTGTAGCGCCGTAGGTATGTCGCGAAGCGTTCGAGGTCGCTCTCGTCCCAGTCGGCGAGCCGTTCGCGGAAGGCCTGGCGTCGGCTGGCGGTGACGTTGGCGAGTACCTGGGCGCCCTTCTCGGTGGGGTGCAGCACCTGGACGCGGTGGTCGTCCGGGTCGACGCGGCGCTCGACGAAGCCGAGCTTCTCCAGGGCGGCGATCTGTCGGCTGACCGTGGACTTGTCCAGGAGGTAGTGCGCGGCGAGGTCGGTGGCGCGGCATCCGTGCTGGTCGTCGAGGTGCGCGAGCAGGGTGTAGGAGACCAGTGACAGCTCGGGGTGCATCCGGGCGGCGGTCGCACGGGCCCGGCGGGCGAAAGCGGTCATCTCCTGCTGAATGGTCTCGACGGAGTCGTCGCGGTGGGCCACGGCTTGCCTTTCGTTAAGTTAGTTGTACAGTACAACGTGAATGAGAGTTGTATTTAGCAACTCTTCTGCGATCTGCGATCTGCGAGATCTTTGAGTTCCATGAGTTGCATTTGCCAACTAGTACCGCCCTGCGGTTCCGGCCAGCGGGCGGCGACAGCTGAGCCGACGAGCTGAGAAGGCCTGCCCCATGAGTCATGTGAGCCCTACAAGCCCTACAAGCCCTACAAGCCCTATGAGTCCCACGAGTTCGAGCCAGCGCAGCCAGCAGGGCGGCCAGGGCGGCCACCGCTCCGGACACGCGGCCCCGCGTCCGGTCCACTCCGCAGGGCTGCGCCACGTCCTGACGCACCTCATCACCCCGCTCCTGATGTGCATCGGTATGGGCCTGGCCTACCTGGGTGCTTTCGCGAACCCCTCGCCGCACCACCTGCCCGTCGCGGTCGTCGGATCCACCCGGAGCGCCCAATTGCTCGCCCAGTCCCTCAACGACAAGGCGCACGGCGACCTGGAGGTACGGACGGTCGGCGACCGGGCGACGGCGGTCGAACAGCTCAAGCACCAGGACATCTTCGGCGCGTATGTGATCAACGCGAAGGCGCACGCAGCGAGGGCGGACGGAGCGAGGGCGGACGCAGCGAAGGCGCACGCAGCGAAGATGGACGGAGTGACGGCGCGGGGCACGTCCGGCACCGAGACGGGCGAGACGACCGGGGTTGGTGGAGCCGGGGGAGCCGGGGGAGCCGGTGGGGTTGATCGAGCTGGTGGAGCCGGGGGAGCTGGCGACACCGGGGTCGGTTCCGCGCGGCCGGCGCCCGAACTGTTGGTGGCGACGGCCGGTTCCGACACCAGCGCGTCCGTCGTGCAGAAGGTCTTCACCCCCATCGCCTTGCAGCAGGGCGCCCCGCTGAAGGTCACCGACGTGGTACCCACGGTCGAGGACGACCCGACCGGCCAGGGCATCTTCTTCCTGCTGGTCGCGATCAGCATCGGCTCGTATGCCTCGGTCGCGGTGATCGGCGGGGCCGGGGCCGTGCTACCGCTCAGGCTGCGCGCGGCGCTGGCGATCGGCACCTCTTTCGTGGTGAGCCTGATCGGCACGGCCTTCGCCGGTCCGGTCTTCCACCTCGTCGACCACGGCCTGCCGGGCCTGTGGGGGATGGCCTGGCTCTACTCCGCCGGCATCCTGCTGATCGGCACCGGCCTGCACACCTTCCTCAAGCGTTGGACGACGCTCGGCGTGATGGCCCTCTTCGTGATGCTCAACTTCACGTCCTCCGGCGGGATCTTCCGCCCCGAGCTCCAGAGCGGATTCTTCGCGGCCCTGCACTCCTTCTGGAACGGTGCGGGCTTCGTGGAGGGCACTCGTAGCCACGTCTACTTCGACGGCTACGGCCTGTCCGGACACCTCTGGACGCTGGCGTTGTGGCTGGTCGCCGGCCTGGTGATGGTCGGCGTGGCGGCGTTGGCGGAGCGGCGGCGACGGATCGTGGAGGCGGAGGCGGCAGCCAACGCCGCTGCGGTGGCAGCGGCCGCAGTGGCGGCGACCGTGCCGGAGCCGAGGCCGGAGGCAGGGTCCTGGGCGGGGGCGATGGCGTCGCCGAGGCGGAGGCGGACGGGATCTGTGGATGAGGAGACGGCTGAGGGGACGACTGAGGGGAGGAAGGAAGAGCTGGCAGGAGAGCTGGAGGAAGAGTTGGAGGAGGCGGTGGGGGTGTAGCGGCAGGTCTGACGCGGGGTGGTGAGTGCGAAGGACCAGGGACAGAGATCAGGGACAGAGACCAGGGACAGAGACCAGGACAGGGCTACGGATCTGGATATGGCTATGAATCTGGATCTGATCTGGAGAGGTGGAGAGGTGGAGAGGTGGAGAGGACAGGCAGGGGCTGGGGCGACGGGACGTTGTGGGTTGCTGGGAGTTGCGCGTTCGGAGAGTTATCCACAGGCCGTGCGGGCTGTGACGAGGTATCGGTAACGTCATTGCCGGTCGGCAGGCCGAAAGCGCTCGGCAGGCCGGCAGCCGGTGAGCGCGCAGCGATGCGCGGCACCACGAACGAACACACCACAGGCGCACCACAGATGCAGGTCTGAAGGGGGAGGTGGCCCGCCATGTCGCGCGTGCCGTACGTACCAGGGTTCGCGAAGGCCGATGCGCAAGGGCCGTCGGGGCCCTCGCCCAAGGCCGAGGGGAAGGCGCTGCGGGAGCGTCTTCCGCGTGCCGAGCAAGCCGCACTGTCGATCGCGGCCGGGCGACCGGATGCGGTCGCGGCGGTGGAGGAGTCCAACGCCGGACGGCTGCCCGAACTGACGCCGATACGGGTCGGCCGGATGGTCGCGAGCCCCTTCGCCTTCCTCCGCGGATCCGCGGGCCTGATGGCGTACGACCTGACGGGCGACCCGGTCACCGGCATCGGCGCACAGATCTGCGGGGACGCGCACGCCGCCAACTTCGGTCTCTACGGGGACGCCCGGGGCGGCCTCGTCATCGATCTCAACGACTTCGACGAGACCCTCTTCGGGCCGTGGGAGTGGGACGTGAAGCGGCTCGCGACCTCGATGGTGCTGGCCGGCCGAGAGGCGGGCGTCAGCGAAGACGACTGCCGGAAAGCGGCACAGGACGCGGCCGGCGCGTATCGGCGCACGATGCGACTGCTGGCGAAGCTGCCGGTGACCGAGGCGTGGAACGCCATCGCGGACGAGGAACTGGTCTCGCACACCGATGCCCGGGATCTGTTGGGGACGTTGGAGCGGGTGTCGGCGAAGGCGCGCAAGAACACCAGCGCGCGGTTCGCGGCGAAGGCGACGGAGCAGACGGAGGACGGTGGCCGGCGGTTCGTGGATGCGCCGCCGGTGCTGCGACGGATATCGGGTGCGGAAGCGGCGGCCGTGGCCGCCTCCCTGACCGCGTATCTGGAGACCCTGCCCGAGGATCGGTTGCCCCTGCTGGCCCGTTACGCGGTACACGATGTGGCCTTCCGGGTCGTCGGCACCGGCAGTGTGGGCCTGCGGTCGTATGTGGTGCTGCTGTTGGACCACCGGGGCGAGCCGCTGGTGCTACAGGTGAAGGAGGCGCGCGGCTCGGCACTGGCGCCGTATGTGGAGAAGGCCGGCTTCCCGGTGCCGTCGGTGGCACACGAGGGGCGCCGGGTGGTGCTCGGACAGCGCCGCATGCAGGTCGTCAGCGACATCCTGCTGGGCTGGACGACGGTGCAGGACATAGCACTGGACGGAGTTGGGGGTGCACCCACCGGAAACGGCGGACTCCCCTTCCAGGTACGCCAGTTCAGAAACCGCAAGGGCAGCGTGGACCCGGCGCAGCTGACCGGAGACCAGATGGACGACTACGCCCGTATGACGGGAGCCCTCCTGGCCCGGGCCCACGCCCACAGTGCCGACCCACGCCTGGTGGCGGGTTACTGCGGCAAGAGCGAGGAACTGGACGAGGCCATAGCCACATTCGCGGTCTCCTACGCGGACCGCACGGAGGCGGACCACGCGGAGCTGGCGGCCGCGGTGAGGAACGGACGGATCGCAGCAGAAGTGGGGGTATGACGGGCTGCGCCGACCCGGTCGAGCTTGCGGCTTGTGCCTGGTGCCTGGTGCCTGGTGCCTGGTGGTTGGTGACTGGTGGTTGTGGGCCGGGTGGCCGGGGGCGCCGGTTGTGGGGCGGGGCCGGGTGGCGTGGTGGACGGCTGGCTGGCTGCCAGTTGTGGGTCCGGGCTCTGGACGAGTGCTGAACGGGAATTGGCGCGACAGGTGTCTGGTCGTTTGGTGGGGCACCCCCTGCCGCCTGCTGTCCTGCCGCCCGCTGTGCCGCTGTCTTGTGTCCCGTGGTCCGGATCGTTCGGTGGGGCAGCGAGGCAGCGGGGCAGCGGGGCGATGGTCGGTGGTCGGCGGGTTGTCTCATCGTCCGGGTCGTCTGGTGGGTGCGTGGGGCGCCACGTCGCCTGGTGGGTGGGTAGGCCGGTCGGACGGCTGGGTGGCCTTCTGCTGGGTGGCCTTCAGGGGTCTGCGGTCTGGGGCCTGGCGAGCTCGTCATTCCGGGCGCGTGGGGCCGGGGGGCTGCGTGCGGGCAGAGGGGGCTGGGTGTGGGTGAGGGGCGGTGGGCGGAGGTGGGTGGGGCGGGGCGGGGGGGAGCCCCCAGGAGGGGGGACCTGATGGTGGCCGAGGCTGAGGCTCCCCATGGCCGTACGCTGACCGAGTGACGAACTCGCACGCAGAGAACGCGCAGGATGGCCAGCACGAAACGGACGTACCGGGTGCTTCGGGTGCCCAGGGCGATCCGCAGGCTTCGGATGACGCCCGTGGTGGGAGCCAGGGTGCCGGGGCCGGCGGTGACGCCGGGCCCGACGGAAACTCGGGAGGTCGGGGCGTGGACCCGGGTGACCCGGATGCAGGTCCGGGCGACCAGGGCGCGGGCTCGGGGCACCCGGATGCGGGCTCAGGGCAGCTGGGCGCGGGCTCGGGGCACCCGGGTGGGGGCCCGGAGAGTCGGCAGGCTGATCCTTCTGCGGAGCCCGCGGCGGAATCGATGCCCGGCTCGTCGTCTGGTCCGTCCGCTGCTCAGGCCGCGGGGCCGTCGGCTGGTTCGCCCGGTGAGCAGGCCGCGGCGGAGGGTGAGACGGATGGCGCGGCGGAGGAGCAGGCGGCTCAGGACGAGGCGACCCGGCGGCTGGCGAAGGCGGTGCGGGCGGCTGAGCAGGCACTGATCGAGTTCGAGATCGCGGTGGAGACCTTCAGGGTTGAGGTGGAGAACTTCTCGCGGCTGCACCACCAGCGGCTCGGCCCCATGTACGCGCGGCTGGATGAGCTGGACGCGCAGATCGCCGAGGCCGTGGCGGCGCGTACCGGCGATCCCGAGGACGTCCGCAAGGCGCAGGAAGCGCGCGCGTCGGTGCTGCCGATGCCGGGGGTCGAGGAGCTGTTCCACGGCTGGATGGGCGCGGACGGGCTGTTCGACGAGGCGCAGGCGATGCTCACCGAGCAGCCGGTGCGGCCTCCACAGAAGGTGCGGCCCAGCGAGGAGGCCCGCAAGGTCTACCGCGACCTGGTGCGCAAGGCCCACCCGGACCTGGCCAGGGACGACGCGGAGCGGGCGCGGCGGGACGCCTTCATCGCCCGGGTCAACACGGCGTACGGCCGGGGTGACGAGGCTGCGCTGCGGGAGCTGGCGAGTGAGTGGGAGGCTGGTCCCGCGCCGGCCGAGCGGTGGCTCACCGAGAGTGAGGAGCTGTACGCCCGGCTGGAGTGGCTGGCGGCGCGCAAGGAACTGCTGGCCGTCGTCGCCGCCGAGCTGGAGGAGAGCGCGATCGGCGCGATGATCAAGATGGCGCCGGACGACCCGGATGCGCTGTTGGACGAGATCGCCGAGAAGCTGCTCGCCGATGTTGCAGAGCGCGAGGCCCACCTTGCGCAGCTGGTCGGGTAGCGTCGTTGCCATGCAATTTGGTTCTGTACCCACGGTCGGTGTGGACGCGCTCACGTCCGAGGACTTCCTCCTGGACGTGCGCGAGAACGACGAGTGGGAGGCGGGGCACGCCGAGGGCGCGCTGCACATCCCGATGAGCGAGTTCGTCGCCCGCTACGGGGAGCTGACCGAGGCGGCGCCCGAGGGCGGCAAGGTGTATGTCCTGTGCCGGGTCGGTGGGCGCTCGGCGCAGGTCGCGCAGTATCTGCTTCAGCAGGGCATCGAGGCGGTGAATGTCGCGGGTGGCATGCAGGCCTGGGAGGCCGCCGGTCGTCCGGTCTCGGACGACAAGGGCGGCGCAGGCGCGATCATCTAGGCGTCGCTGATCACCTTTCCAGGCGCCTTTCCAGGCGTCGCCGCACATCCGAAGGCCGCGATCATCCAGGGATCGCGGCCTTTGACGCGCCACGCAGCGGGACGCCCGCTCTCCCTGTCCCGCCCGGCCCCGCCCCGCATCGCTTCGCCTCGCCTCCGCGCCTCACTTCTCTCCTGACCCTCCCCCTCCCCCTCTCCCTCACGCCAGCGCATGTGCCGCCAGCAGGTCGCCCAGTGTCGCCTCGTGTGCGGCTGCGGGGCCGAGGGAGAGTTCGAGCTGTTTGGCCCAGGCGTGGTAGCGGTGCAGGGAGTAGTCGGTGTCGGCGCCGAAGCCGCCGTGCAGATGCTGGGCGGTCTGGACGACGCGGCGCACTCCCTCGGAGGCCCAGATCTTGGCGACCGCGACGTCTCCCGCGGGTGGCAGCGGGCCGGGCGCGCCGGTGGTGATCCGCCAGGCCGCCTGCCAGAGCGTGGCCTCCATGGCGCGGAGGTCGATGAAGCGGTCGGCGGCCTGGACTGCGACGGCCTGGAAGGTGGCCACGGGGAAGCCGAACTGTTCGCGTTTGCTGGTGTAGTCGCTGGTCATTGCCAGTACGCGTTCGCCGAGGCCCAGGGCGAGCGCGCAGGTGCCGGTGGCCAGGAGGTTGCGCAGCGACTCCCAGGCGGCGGGGTCGGTGATCGTTTCCCGGGTGCTGAGGCGTACGGAGTCCAGCCGGACCTCGGCGTGGCGCTCTCCGCTGGTGGAGATCTGGTCGTCGAGGGTGACGCCGGGGTGAGTGCGGGGAACGAGGGCGAGTACCGCGTGGCCGTCGGGAGTGTGGGCGGGTAGCAGGATCCGGTCCGCGGTGGGGGCCCAGGGGACGGCGGTCTGGGTGCCGTCGAGGATCCAGTGGGCGCCGTCCTGGTGGGCGTCCACGGCGAGTTCGGCTGGTTCGTGCCCGGTGCGGCCGGCGGCGGCGACGGTCACGACGAGCTCCCCGGTGGCGATCCTGGGCAGCACCTCCGTGCGCAGTTCCTCGGCTGCGTGGTGCTGGAGGGTGTGTGCGGCGGCTCCGGACTCCAGCAGCGGTACCCGTGCCAGCACCTTGGCCGACTCGCGCAGGACGAGGCAGAGCGCGATGGGGTCGAGGCCCGCGCCGCCGTGCTCGGGGGTGATGGACAGGCTGAGCAGGTCGGCGTCGGCGAGCTTGTGCCACAGGGCGCGGTCGAAGTCGTCGGCGACCGCGCCCGGGGTGAGTGCGGGGCTGGGCACGCCGTCCGGAGCGACCCCCGAGAAGACGGCCTTCGCCGCTTCGACGGCGGCCTGCTGCTCCTCGGTGAAGGTGAAGTCCACTGCTCTGTCCTTCCACGCGGCGCCTGGATCTGACGATGCGTCAAGGTAGAACAGGTTCCAGGAATTGGGAATGGCGTCGGTGGCGGAAGGCGCGGCGGTTCGGGCGGTTCGGGGTGTGGTCGGGGTGACGTGGTCGGGGCGATGGCCGCCGGCTGGTTCAGCGGTCGAAGTCCAGCTCCACCTCTTCCGTGACCGGGTGGGACTGGCAGGCCAGGACGTAGCCGGCGTCGACCTCGTCCGCTTCCAGGGCGAAGTTGCGGTCCATGCGGATCTCGCCGGAGACCAGGAAGGCCCGGCAGGTGCCGCAGACGCCGCCCTTGCAGGCGTACGGGGCGTCCGCGCGGTTGCGGAGCACCGCTTCCAGCAGGGATTCGCCGTCGTGGACCGGCCAGCTGCCGGAGCGACCGTCGAGGGTCGCGGTGACGGTGCTGTGTGCGGGCGCGGCGGTGGCAGGGGTGGTCGGGGCGCCGTTGTCTACGTGGAAGATCTCTTCGTGGATATGGCTGCGGGGCACGCCGAGGGCACGCAGCGCGCGCTCGGCGCCCTGGACCAGGCCGTAGGGGCCGCAGAGGTACCAGCCGTCGATGGCGTCGATCTTCAGCAGGGCGGGCAGGAGGGAGCGGAGCCGGGGTTCGTCCAGGCGGCCGGAGGGCAGACCGGCCTGCTGTTCCTCGCGGGAGAGGGCGTGGATGAGCTGGAAGCGTTCGGGATAGCGGTCCTTGAGGTCGGCCACCTCCTCCAGGAACATCGTCGACGCCGCGGTGCGGTCACTGCGGATGAGGCAGAACCGGGCGTCCGGCTGCTGTGCCAGGAGTGTGCCGGCGATGGAGAGCACGGGGGTGATCCCGCTGCCCCCGACGATTCCGACGAAGTGGCCGGGGCGCGGAGCGAGGGCGAACCGGCCGGCCGGGGCCATCACCTCCACCGTGTCGCCGACCGCCAACTCCTTGAGCGCGTAAGTCGAGAAGGCGCCGTCCTCGACCAGGCGGATGCCCACGCGCAGTGCGGGCTCGTCGGTGGCGGGCGTGCAGATGGAGTACGTACGGCGGATCTCCTGGCCGTCGACCGTTCTGCGCAGTGCGATGTGCTGCCCGGGGGTGTGCCGGAACGTCGTACGCAGCTCGGGCGGGACCGCGAAGGTGACGGCCACCGCATCGTCCGTGAGCCGCTCGATCTCCCGGACCTGGAGCGGGTGGAACATCACAACTCCTTGAAGTGGTCGAAGGGTTCGCGGCAGGACTCGCAGCGGCGCAGCGCCTTGCACGCCGTGGAGGAGAACCGGCTGAGCAGGGTGGTGTCGGTCGATCCACAGTGCGGGCAGCGGATTGTGAGGTCGACGGCGACCGGTCCGCCGGCCGGCCCTGTGGGGCGTGGTGGGGCGATCCCGAAGGCGGCCAGCTTGCGGCGGCCCTCGGCGGTGATCGCGTCGGTGGTCCACGGTGGGCTGAGGACGGTGTGGACCTCGACCTCGGCTATCCCGTGGTCGTGCAGTACGCGCTCTATGTCGGCGGCCATCGCCTCGATGGCCGGGCAGCCGGTGTACGTGGGGGTGAGCCGGACCTCGACGCGGTCGGGGGCCGTCAGGCGGACGTCGCGCAGCACGCCGAGTTCGGCGAGGGTGAGGACGGGCAGCTCGGGGTCGGGAACGGAGCCGGCGAGCGCCCGCAGTTCCTCTTCGAGGGCCGTGGTGGTCACCATGTCGCTCCCGGGTGGCTGCGGTGGAGGTGCTGCATCTCGGCGAGCAGCCGTCCGAACGGTTCGGTGTGCAGGCCCTGGCGGCCCGCACCGGCCGTCCAGGCACCGTGCTGGGGGCCTTCGGGGACGGTGAGGGTGGCTTGGTCCAGAGTGCTGGTGATGCGGGTGGTCCAGGAGTCGCGGAGTGTCGGCCACGGCACCGCCTCCAGCCCTTCCACCGGCTCGAACAGCTCGCCGGTGAAGCGCCACAGGGCGTCCAGGGCGCGCTGCATCCGGGTGTGGCTCTCGTCGGTGCCGTCGCCCAGCCGCAGCGTCCACTGCGTGGCGTGGTCGCGGTGGTAGGCGACTTCCTTGACGGCCTTCCCGGCGAGCGGCGCCAATGTGCTCTCGCCCGCGGCGAGTTGCTCGTACAGCAGCTCCTGGTAGGTGGAGAAGTACAGCTGGCGGGCGATGGTGTGGGCGAAGTCGCCGTTGGGCTGCTCGACGAGCTGGAGGTTGCGGAACTCCCGCTCCTCGCGCCGGAACGCCAGCTCGTCCTCGTCGCCGACCAGCGAGAGCAGCACCCTGGCCTGGCCGAGCAGGTCCAGCGCGATATTGGCCAGTGCGACCTCTTCCTCCAGGACCGGGGCGTTGCCGGCCCACTCGCCCAGGCGGTGGGAGAGGACCAGGGCGTCGTCCCCGAGGGGCAGGGCCGGGGTGGCCATGAGGTTCATCAAAGGTGATGCACCCCCTCCGGGATCTCGTAGAAGGTCGGGTGGCGGTAGGGCTTGTCCCCGGCCGGTTCGAAGAAGGCGTCCTTCTCGTCCGGTGAGGAGGCGGTGATCTGGGCCGAGGGCACCACCCAGATGGAGACGCCCTCCGAGCGGCGGGTGTAGAGGTCGCGGGCGTTGCGCAGGGCCATCTCGGCGTCCGGTGCGTGGAGGCTGCCGGCATGGCTGTGCGAGAGGCCGCGGCGGCTGCGGACGAAGACCTCCCACAGGGGCCAGTCGGTGGGCCGGGCGGCCGTGGCCTCGGTGGTGGAGGATTCGGCGGATCGTGGTGTCGTCATCGGCCGGCCTTCCCGTGCTTGGCCGCGTGTGCGGCGGCTGCCTCGCGCACCCAGGCGCCTTCCTCGTGTGCCGTCCGGCGGCGGTTGATCCGTTGTTCGTTGCAGGGGCCGTTGCCCTTGAGGACCTCGCGGAACTCGGCCCAGTCGATGGGGCCGAAGTCCCAGTGGCCGCGGTCCTCGTTCCACACCAGGTCCGGGTCGGGGAGGGTGAGGCCGAGGGCCTCTGCCTGGGGGACGCAGATGTCCACGAAGCGTTGGCGCAGCTCGTCGTTGGAGTGCCGCTTGATCTTCCAGGCCATGGACTGCGCGGAGTGCGAGGACTCGTCGTCCGGCGGGCCGAACATCATCAGCGACGGCCACCACCAGCGGTTCACCGCGTCCTGCGCCATGTCGTGCTGCGCCTGCGTACCGCGGCTGAGGTGCAGCAGGAGTTCGTAGCCCTGGCGCTGGTGGAAGGACTCCTCCTTGCAGATGCGGACCATCGCGCGGGCGTAGGGGCCGTACGAGCAGCGGCACAGCGGAACCTGGTTCGTGATCGCGGCGCCGTCCACCAGCCAGCCGATGGCTCCGACGTCGGCCCAGGTCAGGGTGGGGTAGTTGAAGATCGAGGAGTACTTCTGGCGGCCGGAGTGCAGTTTGTCGAGCAGCTCGTCGCGGCTGGTGCCCAGGGTCTCGGCGGCGCTGTAGAGGTACAGGCCGTGCCCGGCCTCGTCCTGGACCTTCGCCATCAGGATCGCCTTGCGGCGCAGCGACGGGGCGCGGGTGATCCAGTTGGCCTCCGGCTGCATGCCGATGATCTCGGAGTGGGCGTGCTGCGCAATCTGCCGCACGAGGGTCGAGCGGTAGGCGTCCGGCATCCAGTCCCGCGGTTCGATGCGTTCGTCCGCCGCCACGGTGGCGTCGAACGCCGCCTCCTGAGCCGTCTCCTCCGGCGCGATCGTCGTCATGTGGTGCCCCCTCGCTCCCGACCGACCGATCGTTCGGTTCAATGGTGAGTGGGTGGGCCGTGCGTGTCAAGCCTGTGGATAACGCGGGGGAGGGTGTGCCCGGTGCGGCCGCATAGGTACGGTTCCGAAGCGGAGTGGACCGCATGGAATCTGGGAACGGGGCGGGAATGCAGTCATACGGGGACGAAACGCGACCACTGGCCGCGCTCTCGCTGCCCTCGCGGATCGTCATAGGCGTGGCGGCCTGCGCCGGCGCGGTGATCGTCGCGATCCATCTGGCGATGATGTTCCTGCACGTCGCGCCGTCGAACACGCTCAGCAAACAGCAGGGCGCCCTGATCAGCGACTACGTCTACCCCGAGTACGAACAGAACTGGAAGCTGTTCGCACCCAACCCGCTCCAGCAGAACATCGCCGTCCAGGTCCGCGCCCAGGTGCGCACCGCGAACGGCGCCACGCGGACCACCGGCTGGACCGATCTGACCGCCCGCGACGGCCAGGCCATACGCCACAACCCGGTGCCCAGCCACACCCAGCAGAACCAGCTGCGCCGGGGCTGGGAGCTCTTCCTCGCCACCCGCAATGCGCAGAACCAGTCGATCGGCCCGCGCGGCGAGCTGGCCGAGCGCTACGTCCGGCGGATCGTGATGCTCCGCATGGGTGAGGAGTGGACCAGGGGCGGCGGTCGGGTCGAGCAGATCCAGACGCGTTCGCAGACCACGGCGATCAGCCCGCCGCCGTGGAGCTCCGAGAAGATCAACACCAAGCCCGTGTACCGCGTGATGCCGTGGTGGCAGGTCACCGCAGGCGACCTGTCTGAGGGGGCGAAGAACCAGTGACGTCACCGACGCCGCAGCAGCCACAGCAGACGCAGCGGGCATCACAGCCCCCGCACACCACGGAGCCGACCGACGTGCCGCAGCAAGCGCAGGTGCCCCAGGACTCCCCGCAGTCACAGGCGCCCGCCACGCCCCCCGTCGATGCCTATCGGGAGACCCGGATCGAGCGCGCCGTGGGCCGCGGCTTCGGACTCGTCACCGGCCGGGCGCTGGCCCCCTACCAGACCGCCGTGATCCGGATCGGTTTCGCGGCCACTTGGCTGCTGTTCCTGCTGCGCGAATGGCCGCACCGCCGGACCCTCTACGGGCCCGACGGCCCCTGGAGCCTGGACATGGCGCGCCGCCTCCTGGACGGCAACCATGCCTTCTCCACGCTGCTCTGGTCCAACGGGCCCGGCTGGTTCGAGTGCGTCTACGGCATGGCCATCGTGGCCAGCGCGGCGCTGCTGGTCGGCTGGCGCACCCGCACCATGTCGGTGCTCTTCATGCTCGGCGTGATCTCGCTCCAGAACCGCAGCATCTTCATAGGGGACGGCGGCGACAACGTCGTCCACCTGATGTCGATGTACCTCGTGCTGACCCGGTGCGGGCAGGTGTGGTCGCTCGACGCACGCCGCGCCAAGCGCGCCGAGTCCGCCGAGGGCGCCCCGGCCGCCCGCGATCTGCCCGGCATCGTCCTGTGGGCCGTGCTCGGCCTCGGGCTGGCCGTCGCCCAGCTGAGCGGCGCATACGGTCTCCACTGGTTCGAGAACGGCCCGTTCCCGCACATCGGCTGGAGCACCGCCCTGTGGGGCCTGTGGCTGACGCACGGCCTGTGGTGGGCGGTGCAGCGGTACGCCCCCGGGGAGCCGCGCACCGTCCTGGACACCCTCGCCAAGCTCGCCCACAACGGCGCACTGCTGGTGATCATGGTCGAGGTGTGCCTGATCTACGCCACCGCCGGCTGGTACAAGATCCAGGGCACCCGCTGGCAGGACGGCACCGCGGTCTTCTACCCGATGCACCTGGACTACTTCTCCCCCTGGCCCGCGCTGTCCCACCTGCTCGGCGGCAACGGCGTGATGGTCATGCTGATCACCTACGGCACGGTGATCGTCCAGGTCGCGTTCCCGTTCACGCTCTTCAACCGGCGTCTGAAGAACGTGCTGCTGGTCGTGATGATCTGCGAGCACCTGTCGATCGCGTTCCTGCTGGGGCTGCCGTTCTTCTCGCTCGCGATGATCGCCGCGGACGCGGTCTTCCTGCCGACGAACTTCCTCACCTGGCTCTCCGGGCGCCTCTGCGGACTGTGCGCCCGGCTGTCTCCGCGCGCCGGCAACGCGGGCCCGGCGGACCGGGAGACGGGCGGCGAGCCGGACGCCCGTACCGAGCATGGCGGCGGGGGCCATACGCTCGTGGGGTGAGCAGTGAGAGAACCGCCCCCGCCGAGCCCCTCCAGTACGACGAGGGCTACGGGACGCAGATCGGCGTCGGTCCGCATCCCGAGCCCTGGCCCCAGGACGATCGCTACGACCCCGAGCTGCTCGCGCACGGTGACCGCCGCAACGTCGTCGACCACTACCGCTACTGGACGCGGGAGGCGATCGTCGCCGACCTCGACACCCGTCGCCACGACTTCCATGTGGCCGTCGAGAACTGGGGCCACGACTTCAACATCGGCTCGGTCGTGCGGACCGCGAACGCGTTCCTGGCCAAGGAGGTCCACATCGTCGGGCAGCGCCGCTGGAACCGCCGCGGCGCGATGGTGACCGACCGCTACCAGCACGTCCGCCACCACCCGGACACCGCGGACCTCACTGCCTGGGCCACGGCCGAGGCACTGCCGATCATCGGGATCGACAATCTCCCCGGCTCCGTGCCGCTGGAGACGACCGAGCTGCCGCGCCGCTGTGTGCTGCTGTTCGGCCAGGAAGGGCCGGGGCTGACCGAGGAGGCGCGCCGGCACGCCTCGATGGTCTGCTCGATCGCCCAGTTCGGCTCGACCCGCTCCATCAACGCGGGCGCCGCGGCCGCCATCGCGATGCACGCCTGGATCGGCCGCCATGCCCGCATCGAGGGGCCGGGCACCGTCTGACCGTCCGGCCCGTGACGGGGCCTCGGGCCAGTGGGACCGGGGCAACCCCCGGTCCCACTGGCCCGTGCGTCATGCCGGTCGCCGCACCTCCACCGTCCGGAAGCGGTTCGCCACGAACGCGCTGTCGCACAGCACCGCATTGGCCGCCGGGTTGCCGCCGGAGCCGTGGAAGTCCGAGAACGCGGCGGTCTGGTTCACATAGACGCCGCCGGTCAGGTTCAGCGACAGCTGGGCGCACTCCTCCAGACAGGCCTGCTCCACCAGCTGCTCCACCTCCGGCGAGGTGGTGTACGCCCCGACCGTCATGGCGCCCTTCTCTCGGATGGTGCGCCGCAGCAAGTCCACCGCGTCCCGCGCGGAGTCGACGGCCACCGCGAACGACACCGGGCCGAAGCACTCCGACAGGTACGCCGCCTCGGAGTCCGGCTTGGCGCCGTCCAGCTTGACGATCACCGGCGTACGGACCGTCGCCCCGGGGAACTCGGGGTTGGCCACTTCGCGGGAGGCCAGCGCCACCTCGCCCAGTCCGGCGGCGGCCTCGATCCGCTCCTTGACCTGCGGATTGACGATCGCGCCGAGGAGGGCGTTGGCCCGTGCGTCATCGCCCAGCAGACCGCTCACCGCACCGGCGAGATCGCTGACGACCTCGTCGTACGACTTCGGTCCGGCGTCCGTGGTGATGCCCTCGCGGGGGATCAGAAGGTTCTGCGGGGTGGTGCACATCTGGCCGCTGTAGAGCGACAAGGAGAAGGCGAGGTTGCTGAGCATGCCCTTGTAGTCATCGGTGGAATCGATGACGACGGTGTTGACACCGGCCTTCTCCGTGTAGACCTGCGCCTGCCGGGCGTGCGTCTCCAGCCAGTCGCCGAAGGCGGTCGAGCCGGTGTAGTCGATGATCCGGACCTCGGGGCGCACGGCGAGGGTCTTGGCCAGGCCCTCGTCCGGCCTGTCCACCGCCAGGCACACCAGGTCGGTGGGGAAGCCGGCGTCGTCGAGCACCTCGCGGGCCACCTTGACGGTGAGCGCCAGCGGCAGCACGGCCCGCGGATGCGGCTTGACCAGCACCGGGTTGCCGGTGGCCAGGGACGCGAACAGTCCCGGGTAGCCGTTCCAGGTCGGGAAGGTGTTGCAGCCGATCACCAGGGCGACGCCGCGCGGTACGGCCGTGAAGCTCTTGGCCAGCTCCAGGGGATCGCGCTTGCCCTGCGGCTTGGACCAGCTCGCCTGCCCGGGGGTGCGGACCTGCTCGGCGTAGGCGTACGCCACCGCCTCCAGGCCGCGGTCCTGGGCATGCGGCCCGCCCGCCTGGAACGCCATCATGAAGGCCTGGCCGCTGGTGTGCATCACGGCCTGGGCGAACTCATGGGTGCGGGCGCTGATCCGGGAGAGGATCTCCAGGCACACCGCCGCGCGCACCTCGGGGCCGGCGTCCCGCCAGACGGGCATCGAGGCGCGCATCGCCGGCAGCAGCACCTCGACGTCCGGATGCGGATAGGTAATGCCCAACTCCGGTCCGTAGGGCGAGACTTCCTGGCCCACCCAGTGGTCCGTGCCGGGCTGGTCGAGCTCGAAACGCTTGCTGCGCAGCGCCTCGAAGGCGGCCAGGCCGTCGGCTGGGGCGCTCTCGCCGTACGCCTTCGGGTGCTCGGGGTGCGGGGACCAGTAGGCGCGGGTGCGGATCGCTTCCAGCGCCTGATCGAGGGTCGGGCGGTGCTTCTCGATCAATTGCGCTGCGGTCATTTCGGCGGCCATCGATGACCAACTCCTCATCGAGCTGGGCGGAGAGTGGATAAGGCTGGGTGCGGAAACGTCAACAGAGTTAGAGTAACCGAACGATCGGTCGGGGCAAGAGCGCCCGGCCGGCCTGTGGAAAAGTCGGTCGGGAAGGATCAGCTGGCATGACGGCACTCAGGACCAGCAGCACCGTGGCAGTGGTGGGCACCGGCACCATGGGACAGGGCATCGCGCAGGTGGCGCTGGTCGCCGGCCACCGCGTGCGGCTCTACGACACCGCCCCCGGGCGCGCGGAAGGGGCGGCCGGGGCGATCGTGCAGCGACTCGACCGGCTCGTGGAAAAGGGCCGGATTTCGGCGGACGACCGTGACGCCGCCCGGGAGCGCCTCTCCCCCGCCGCCGCCCTCACGGAGCTGGCCGACACCGCGCTCGTCATCGAGGCGATCCTGGAGCAACTGCCCGCCAAACAGGAGCTGTTCGCGGCCCTGGAGGACGTCGTGTCGGACGGCTGCCTGCTGGCCACCAACACCTCCTCGCTGTCCGTGACCGCGGTCGCCGGCCGGCTGCGCCGCCCCGGCCGCTGCGTGGGCCTGCACTTCTTCAACCCCGCACCGCTGCTCCCGCTGGTCGAGGTGGTCAGCGGCTTCGCCACCGACGAGGCCGCCGCCACCACCGCGTACGACACCGCGGCGGCCTGGGGCAAGAAGCCGGTGCGCTGCGCCGACACCCCCGGCTTCCTCGTCAACCGCATCGCCCGCCCGTTCTACGCCGAAGCGCTGCGCGCCTACGAGGAGCGGGTCGCCGACCCGGCCACCATCGACGCCGTGCTCCGTGAGGGCACCGGCTTCCGCATGGGACCGTTCGAACTGACCGACCTCATCGGGCAGGACGTCAACGAGGCGGTCACGCAATCCGTGTGGCGGGCCTTCTTCCAGGACCCGAAGTTCACGCCCTCGCTGGCGCAGCGCCGGCTGGTGGAGTCCGGACTGCACGGCCGCAAGGCGGGGCGCGGATGGTTCGACTACTCCGAGGGCGCCCGCAAACCCGCGCCGCAGACCGAGGAGCCGCGACCCGCCCCGGAGGAGGTCGTCCTGCACGCGCAGCTGCCGGGCCCCGCGGCGGTGCTCCGGGAGCTGATGGAGGAGGCGGGCGTCAAGGTCACACGTGACCGCGCGCCAGGGGAGTCGGAGGGCTTCATCGGGCTCCCCGGTGGCGCGTGTCTGGTGCTGACCAACGGCCATCCGGCGACCGGCCGGGCCTACGGGAGGTGCATCCGCTTCGACCTCTCGCTCGACTACCGGGCCGCCACCCGCGTCGCCCTCGCCGCCTCCCGGACCTGCTCCGCAGCGGACGTCGCCGAGGCCGTCGGGCTGTTCCAGGCGCTGGGCAAGCAGGTCAGCGTGGTGGAGGACGTACCGGGCATGATCGTCGCCCGTACGATCGCGATGATCATCGACTTCGCCGTGGACGCCGCGGCCCGCGGGGTGGCGACCCCCGAGGACATCGACACGGCCATGCGGCTGGGCGTGAACTACCCCGGCGGCCCCCTGGAGTGGATCGAGCGGCTCGGTGCCCACTGGGTGCGGGATCTGCTGGATTCGATGCACCGCCACCACGCCGGCGGACGCTACGAACCGTCCTGGGCGCTACGGCGCCGTGCGGACATCGAGGAATTGGTGCTCTAATCATGACCATGGCCAAGCGCGACACCTATACGCCCGATTCGCTGCTCGCGGTCGCCGTCGAGGTGTTCAACGAGCGCGGCTACGACGGCACCTCCATGGAGCACCTCTCCAAGGCCGCCGGCATCTCCAAGTCGTCGATCTACCACCATGTGCGCAGCAAGGAAGAGCTGCTGCACCGTGCCATAAGCCGGGCCCTGGACGGGCTGTTCGGCGTACTGGAGGAGCCCGGCGCCCTCCAGGGGCGGGCGATCGAGCGGCTGGAGCACGTCACCCGGCGTGTGGCCGAGGTCCTGATGGACGAACTCCCCTATGTGACGCTGCTGTTGCGGGTGCGCGGGAACACGGACACCGAGCGGTGGGCGATGGAGCGCCGCCGGGAGTTCGACCACGAGGTCGCCGATCTGCTCAAGCAGGCCGCCGCCGACGGCGACCTCCGGGACGACGTGGACATCCGGCTCGCCACCCGGCTGCTCTTCGGCATGATCAACTCGATCGTGGAGTGGTACCGGCCGGGCCGGGGTGGCGCGGTGAGTCGCGACGAGGTCGCCGAGGCCGTGGTCCGCACGGCCTTCGCGGGGCTGCGGAAGGGCTGACCGGGTCGCCCGGCGGGCGAGCCGCGGGCAGGTCCGCCCGGCCCCGGGCTACTCCTCCTCGGGCCCCAGATCGGTCTCCTCGAAGACCAGCAGGGTGCGGGTGCTGAGGACTTCCGGTATCGACTGGATGCGGGTGAGGACCAGTTCCCGCAGTTCCCGGTTGTCCTTGGTGTGGACCAGGAGCAGCACGTCGAAGTCGCCGCTGACCAGGGCGATGTGGGTGGCCCCCGGCAGCGCGGTGAGCTGTTTGCGGACGGTGCGCCAGGAGTTCTGGACGATCTTCAGTGTGATGTAGGCGGAGGCGCCCTGACCTGCGCGTTCCTGGTCGACGAGGGCGCTGAAGCCGCGTATCACCCCGTCGTCTATCAGGCGGTTGATCCGGGCGTAGGCGTTGGCCCGCGAGACGTGGACCCGCTCTGCGACGGAGCGTATCGAGGCCCGGCCGTCGGTCTGGAGCATCCGCAGGATCGAGCGGTCGATGGTGTCCAGCGGGCGTACGGCCGGCGATGTCGGGGCGGGTGGTGCAGACGGCCGTCCGCTGGTGGTGTGGGCCATCTGTTCGTCCGGCATATGGTCCCGCCTCCCCTTGGTGGACGCCCTGTCTTCATCTCAAGCTGTGGAGAACCGTTTGTCCACAGGCGTGACCCGCCTGTAGCCAAAATGCATCGACGACCGAACAATCGGTAGGGAAGGGTGCACCCGCCCCGACCGTTTTGATCCTGCCCATCCTCCCCCCAGCTACCGCTGGGAGGTGCCCCCAGTCCGCCCACCACCCACATGAGGCGCCATCGCGCCACCCCTTCGATCCGAGGAGGTGCTCGACATGACGGTCCTTGAGCAGCCCGGCAGCAGCAGGAACACGAGCAGTCTGGCCGGCCCGCCGCCCGCATGGCGGCCGCGCGTCGACCCCGCGCCTCTCCTGCCCGACGCGACGCCGTACCGCCTCCTGGGGACGGACGCCGCGGCCCGGCTCGACTCCGGACTGCTGACCCGGCTCTACGCCCAGCTGGTGCGTGGCCGCCGCTACAACGCGCAGGCCACGGCCCTGACCCGGCAGGGACGGCTGGCGGTCTACCCCTCCTCCACCGGGCAGGAGGCCTGCGAGGTCGCCGCCGGGATGGCGCTCGAAGACCGTGACTGGCTCTTCCCCAGCTACCGCGACACCCTGGCCGCCGTGGCCCGTGGCCTCGACCCGGTACAGGCACTGACCCTGCTGCGCGGCGACTGGCACAACGGCTATGACCCGCACGAGCACCGCATCGCCCCGCTGTGCACGCCGCTCGCCACCCAGCTGCCGCACGCGGTGGGCCTGGCGCACGCCGCCCGCCTCAAGGGCGATGACGTGGTCGCGCTGGCCATGGTGGGCGACGGCGGCACCAGCGAGGGCGACTTCCACGAGGCGCTGAACTTCGCGGCGCTCTGGCAGGCACCGGTCGTCTTCCTCGTCCAGAACAACGGTTTTGCGATCTCCGTTCCGCTGGCCAAGCAGACCGCCGCGCCGTCCCTCGCCCACAAGGCGGTCGGATACGGCATGCCGGGCCGCCTGGTGGACGGCAACGACGCACCCGCGATGCACGAGGTGCTCACCGACGCCGTGCAGCGGGCCCGCAGGGGCGGCGGCCCCACCCTGATCGAAGCCGTCACGTATCGCATCGAGGCGCACACCAACGCCGACGACGCCACCCGCTACCGCAGCGACGCCGAGGTCGAGAGCTGGCGGGCACACGACCCGATAGCCCTGCTGGAGCACGAGCTGGCGGCGCGACAGCTGCTGACCGACGAATTCGTCGCCGCCACCCGGGAGAGCGCCGAGCGGCTGGCGGCCGACTTGCGGGACGGGCTCAACGCCGACCCGGAGCTGGACCCGATGGAGCTGTTCGACCACGTATTCGCCCAGCAGACCAGCCAACTGCGGGCCCAGGCAGCGCAGTTGCGCGCCGAGCTGGACGCCGAGGCCACCGCGGGCACCGAGGACGCAGCGGGCACCGACGCGCCCGCCGAGGAGGCCAGGCCATGACGACCACCGCTCCGGCGACCGCGCGCAAGCCCGCCACGATGGCGCAGGCGCTGACCCGCGCGCTGCACGACGCCATGGCCGAGGACCCGTCCGTCCACGTCATGGGCGAGGACGTCGGCACCCTCGGCGGCGTCTTCCGGGTCACCGACGGTCTGGCCAAGGAGTTCGGCGAGGACCGCTGCACGGACACCGCACTGGCCGAGGCCGGCATCCTGGGCACCGCCGTCGGCATGGCGATGTACGGGCTGCGGCCGGTCGTCGAGATGCAGTTCGACGCCTTCGCCTACCCGGCGTTCGAGCAGCTGGTCAGCCATGTCGCCCGGATGCGCAACCGCACCCGGGGTGCGATGCCGATGCCGCTCACCATCCGCATCCCCTACGGGGGCGGGATCGGCGGCGTCGAGCACCACAGCGACTCCTCCGAGGCGTACTACCTCGCCACCCCGGGACTCCAGGTCGTCACCCCGGCGACCGTCGAGGACGCGTACGGGCTGCTGAGGGCCGCCATCGCCTCCGACGACCCGGTCGTCTTCCTCGAGCCCAAGCGGCTCTACTGGTCCAAGTCCGACTGGTCGCCCGACGCGCCCACGGCGGTCGCGCCCCTGGGACGGGCCGAGGTCCGGCGCCGCGGCAGCAGCGCCACGCTGATCACCTACGGCCCGTCGCTCCCGGTCTGCATGGAGGCCGCCGAGGCCGCCCGGGCCGAGGGCTGGGATCTTGAGGTGGTCGATCTGCGTTCCCTGATGCCGTTCGACGACGACACGGTCTGTGCATCGGTGCGGCGCACCGGCCGGGCCGTGATCGTGCACGAGTCGAACGGGTTCGGCGGTCCCGGAGGGGAGATCGCCGCACGGATCACCGAGCGCTGCTTCCACCACCTGGAGGCGCCGGTGCTGCGCGTCGCCGGCTTCGACATCCCGTATCCGCCGCCGATGCTGGAGCGGCACCACCTGCCCGGCGTGGACCGGATTCTGGACACCGTCGCCCGCCTCCAGTGGGAGTCGGAATGGACCGAGGGACGTGGTGAGTGATGGCCGTGGTCCGCGAGTTCACCCTGCCCGACCTGGGGGAGGGCCTCACCGAGGCGACGATCGTGCACTGGCTGGTCGAGGTCGGTGAGGTGGTGGCCGTCGACCAGCCGGTGGTCGAGGTCGAGACCGCCAAGGCGATGGTGGAGGTGCCCTGCCCGTACGGCGGCGTGGTGACCGCCCGGTTCGGTGACGAGGGGGCCGAGGTCCCCGTGGGCACACCTTTGGTGACGGTCGCGGTGGGCGCCGCGCCGGACGACCTGACGGCGGCCGGACCGACGTCGGGGCCGGGCTCCGGGGCGGACACGACGGCCGGCGCACCCGCGCCCGGGGCCCCGGCTGGCCCTGCGAACGGGGCGGACGCGGCGGAGTCCGGGTCCGGGAACGTCCTCGTCGGGTACGGCACGAGCGCGGCGGCGGCGCGGCGGCGCCGGATCCGGCCGGGGAGCGGAGCGGTCCCCGCGGCGGGAGCGCCCGGGCAGGAGGTGGCCCCGGAGGCCGGCGGCGCACCGACCGGTGCCGGGCCGGCGGCCGTGGGAGCGGCCGAAGGCACCGGGGCGAACAGGTCCGCCGGAGCCCGCGTGGCGGCTGCGGCCGACCGTACGGTGGCCGTCATCTCGCCGTTGGTGCGCCGGCTGGCGCGGGAGCACGGCGTGGACCTGCGGGAGGTGACGGGGTCCGGGCGGGACGGGCTGATCCTCCGCACGGACGTCGAGGCCGCGATCGAGGCACGCCGGGAGCGGCAGCCCGCCGGTGCCGGTGCGACAGGCGCTGCGACGGGCGCGGTGGGGGCCGCGACCGTCACCGGGCCGGCCGTGTGCGCCACGCCCCTCACCGGACCCGCCGCCGGTGCCACCACGCCCCAAGCGCCCGGTGCCATGCCCGGCGAGGAGCGGATCCCGCTCCGGGGGATGCTCGGTGCGGCGGCCGAGAAGTTCAGCCGGAGCCGCCGGGAGATCCCCGAGGCGACCTGCTGGGTCGATGCCGACGCCACCGAACTCCTCGCCGCCCGTAGGGCGATGAATGTGCCGGGTGCTCCCAAGGTGTCGCTGCTCGCGCTGCTGGCCCGGATCACCACCGCCGCGCTGGCGCGGTTCCCCCAGCTCAATGCGACCGTCGACACCAGGACCCAGGAGATCGTCCGGCTGCCCGCCGTCCATCTGGGCTTCGCGGCGCAGACCGACCGCGGCCTGGTGGTGCCGGTCGTCCGGGACGCGCAGGCCCGTACGGTCGAGGGGCTGTCCGCGGAGATCGCCCGGCTCACGGCGACCGCCAGGACGGGCGGGTTGTCGCTGGCCGAGCTGACGCACGGCACCTTCACCCTCAACAACTACGGCGTCTTCGGCGTCGACGGCTCCACGCCGATCATCAACCACCCGGAAGCGGCGATGCTCGGCATCGGCCGGATAGCGGCCAAACCCTGGGTACACGAAGGAGAACTGGCCGTCCGCCAGGTCGTCCAGCTCTCGCTCACCTTCGACCACCGGGTGTGCGACGGCGGTACCGCCGGCGGCTTCCTGCGGTTCGTGGCCGACTGTGTGGAGCGGCCCGCGCTGTTGCTGCGGGGGCTGTGACGGCGGGTACGGCGCAAGGGGCGGCGCCTGCGGCACCGGGCGCGACCGTGCTGGTGACGGCATCGGTGTGAGCACGGCGCCGCCGGTGATACTCAAGGGGTGAGCGAGCACACCGACTACGACGCCATCGTCCTGGCCGGGGGCGCGGCCCGACGGCTCGGCGGGGCGGACAAACCCGCCCTCTCCGTCGGCGGCCGCCCCCTCCTGGACCGGGTGCTCGCCGCCTGCCCCGATGCGGCGACGACCGTCGTCGTCGGACCCGGGCGCCCGGCCGCCCGCACCGTCGTGCAGGCCCTGGAGGACCCGCCCGGCGGTGGCCCGCTCGCCGCACTCGACGCCGGCCTGCGGCACACCACCGCCCCGACGGTGCTCGTCCTCTCCGCCGATCTGCCGTTCCTGACCGTCGCGACCGTACGCAGCCTCCTGGAGGCGGCGGCGCACACCGCAGCCCGTGACGGCGCGCTGCTCCAGGACGCCTCGGGGCGGGACCAGCCGTTGGTGGCCGCCTATCGGGCCGCCGCGCTGCGCCGCGAGCTGGCACGAGTACGGGCCGAGCGGGGCACCCTGACCGGTCTGCCACTGCGCGCCGTGCTGACCGTGTTGCAGCTCGAACGGGTCCCGGACGCCGCGTCCACGGCGTCGTTCGACTGCGACACCTGGGAAGACATCAACGCGGCACGCGCCCGCATCAGGGAGCATGGACACGTGTTGGACGAATGGATCACCGCGGTCAAGGCCGAACTGGGCATCGAGCTCGATGTCGATACGGCGGCGCTTCTCGATCTCGCGCGGGACGCGGCGCACGGCGTCGCGCGCCCGGCCGCACCGCTGACGACCTTCCTGATCGGTTACGCGGCGGGCCAACAGGGCCGGGACGTCAAGGAGTTGACCGACCGGGCCGCCGCGCTGGCCAACCGCTGGGCCGCGGAGGCCGCGGAGGCCGCGGAGTCCACCGGTGCGGCCGGGGCCGGCGGCGCCACGGGCGGCGAAGCGAAGCCCACCGAATGACCGACCGGGAACTCCGCGAGCCGTCCTGGGAGCCGTCCGGGGAGCCGTCCGGCGGGACGCGGAGCGAGGCCGGTCCGCCGGGCGATCCGGGCGATCCGTTCGCCGATGCGCTCGCGCTGGCCAACCACCCCCGCGGTGCCGCGACGGCCCACGCACGGTCCGCCGGTGGAGGCGCCGACGGCCGTCCGCCCGCCGCCCGCGGTGCCGGGGCGCCCACCCCGGACGACCGCGCCCGGCCCGACCGCGCCCCGTCCGGTGCCGACGGGCCCTGCCACCCCGCCGATCCCGTGGGGCGCCCGGGCCGGGGCAACCACCCTGCCGTCCCCTGGCGGCACGCCCGCCGCATCGCCGAGCGTGCCGTGGCCGGCCCGCTGCCCCCACCCGCGACCGCGACGCTCGGCGAGGCGCTCGGCCGTACGCTCGCCGCGCCGCTGACCGCGCTCACCGACCTGCCGTCGTTCGACACCTCGGCGATGGACGGCTGGGCGGTCTCCGGCCCCGGTCCGTGGCACCTCGACCACCCCGCCGACGCTCCCGAGTCCGCTCAGCACCCCGGCATCCTCGCGGGGCACGCCCCCACCGAGGCGCTCCCGGACGGTCATGCGATCCCGATCGCGACCGGTGCGCGCATCCCGGCCGGCGCCACCGCCGTGCTCCGTACCGAGCACGGGGAGGTCCGTGCCCGGAGCGAGGGCAGGCGCCAGCTGTACGCACCGCGGCCGGCGCCGCCCGGCCAGGACATCCGCCCGCGCGGCCAGGAGTGCCGCCGCGGCGACCACCTCCTGCCGGCCGGTGCCCTGGTGACCCCCGCCGTCCTCGGCCTGGCCGCCGCGGCCGGTTACGACGCGCTGTCCGTCCACGCCCGACCGCGGGCCGAAGTCTTCGTGCTGGGCGACGAGTTGCTCGACCATGGGCTGCCCCGGGAGGGCCGGATCCGGGATGCGCTCGGCCCGATGCTCGGCCCCTGGCTGCACGCGCTGGGCGTCGAGGCGCCCGCACCGCGTCATCTCGCCGACGACGCCGACACGTTGTACGCGGCCATCGCGGAGTCCACCGCCGATGTGGTGATCACCACCGGCGGCACCGCGTCGGGGCCGGTCGACCATGTGCACCCCACCCTGCGCCGCCTGGGCGCGGAGGTGCTGGTGGACGGGGTGGCGGTGCGCCCCGGGCACCCCATGCTGCTGGCCCGGCTCGCCCCGCGCCGGTACCTCGTCGGTCTGCCCGGCAACCCCCTCGCCGCGGTCTCCGGCCTGTGCACGCTGGCCGAACCGCTGCTCCGTGCGCTCGCGGCCCGCCGCCCGGCCGCCCCGTTCCGTACCCCGCTGGCCGCCGCCGTCCACGGGCATCCGCGGGACACCCGGCTCGTTCCGGTGGCCTACCGCGAGGACGAGCGGTACGGCCTGAGGGCGGCACCGCTGCACTTCCACGGCCCCGCCATGCTGCGCGGGATCGCCGCCGCCGATGCACTCGCGGTCATCCCGCCCGGCGGCGCGGAGCCCGGCACCGACGTCGAAATCCTGGAACTCCCCTGGCCGGCAGGTGGAGCGGCAGGCTGGCCAGCGGGCCCGTCGACGGGCTGGAACCCTCCCGGGGCGTCGTACGACCCCACCGGAGGGCCCGGGTGAAGCTCCCGTCCCACGACGCCGCGGCGCGCGAGGTGCCCGAGGACCGCTCCCACCGGGTGATGCTGCCGCGCCGCGCCCCCAAGGCACCGCTACGGCAGGTCGGCCGGCGGCTGTTGATGGCGCTGCTGGTGCTGCTCGCGACGGTCTTCATCGTCTGGATGGACCGCGCGGAGTACCACGACAACGCCGACGGGAGGGTCGACCTCCTCGACTGCTTCTACTACGCGACGGTCACGCTCTCCACCACCGGTTACGGCGACATCGTCCCGTACGGCGACAGCGCACGGCTGCTGAACATCCTGCTCATCACGCCGCTCCGGGTGGTTTTCCTGATCATCCTGGTCGGCACCACACTGGAAGTGCTGACCGAGCGCACCCGTGAGCAGTTTCAACTGAAACGCTGGAGAAAAGCCTTGCGCGACCACACCGTCATCGTCGGCTTCGGGACCAAGGGTCGTTCCGCCGTCCAGACCCTCCGGGCGACCGGGCTGGGGCGCGAGCGCATCGTCATCGTCGACCCCAGCTCCAAGGTGGTCGACGCCGCGGTGGCCGAGGGGTTCGCCGGTGTGGTCGGGGACGCGACCCGCAGCGATGTGCTGCTGCGGGCGGAGATCCAGCGCGCCCGCCAGGTCGTCATCGCCACCCAGCGCGATGACACCGCGGTGCTGGTCTCGTTGACCGCCCGTCAGCTCAACAAGAAGGCCAACATCGTCGCCGCGGTGCGGGAAGAGGAGAACGCCCCGTTGCTGCGGCAGTCCGGCGCCGACGCCGTCATCACCTCCGCCAGCGCGGCCGGCCGGCTGTTGGGCCTCTCCGTCCACAGCCCCAGTGCGGGCACCGTGATGGAGGACCTGATCCAGCAGGGCAGCGGCCTGGACCTGGTGGAGCGGCCGGTCGTCAAAGCGGAGGTCGGCCGTTCCGTACGGGAGACCGACGACCTGGTCGTGTCCGTGCTGCGCGGCCATCGGCTGCTCGGATATGACGATCCGGAGGCCAGCCCGCTACAGAGCACGGACCGCCTGATCACCATCGTCCGCGCGACCACGGCGGAGGAGTCGGACCTCCCCGGCGGGCAGCCGGTGAAGTCGACCCTGCCCGGCACCAGCGTCTCCCCGATGCGCCGAGTGGATGAATAACCCGACGGTATGCAAGGGCGGGTGGCCGACCCGACCGTAGTCAGCGGCCCCCGCACCGTCGCTCCGCGCACGGACGACGAGTAGCCTCGCGCCCATGCGAGCGATCACTATCCCGGAGCCCGGTGGCCCCGAAGCACTTGTCTGGGCGGAAGTCCCCGATCCGCAGCCCGCCGAGGGCGAGGTCCTGATCGATGTCGCGGCCAGCGCCGTGAACCGCGCCGATCTGTTGCAGAGGCAGGGCTTCTACGACCCGCCGCCGGGCTCCTCCCCGTACCCCGGTCTGGAGTGCTCGGGGCGGATCAGCGCGGTCGGTCCCGGGGTGCACGGCTGGGCCGTCGGCGACGAGGTGTGCGCGCTGTTGGCGGGCGGGGGTTACGCGGAGAAGGTCGCGGTGCCCGCCGGGCAGGTGCTGCCGGTGCCGGTCGGCCTGGACCTGGTCACGGCCGCCGCGCTGCCCGAGGTGACCTGCACGGTCTGGTCGAACGTGTTCATGATCGCGCACCTGCGGCCCGGCGAGACGCTGCTGGTCCACGGCGGCGCCAGCGGCATCGGCACGATGGCGATCCAGCTCGCCAAGGCGGTCGGCGCGCGGGTCGCGGTGACCGCGGGCGGCTCGGAGAAGCTGGCCCGCTGCGCCGAGCTGGGCGCGGACATCCTCATCGACTACCGCGAGCAGGACTTCGTCCAGGAGATCCGCAAGGCCACCGACGGCACGGGCGCGGACGTCATCCTCGACATCATCGGCGCGAAGTACCTGCAACGGAACGTCAAGGCGCTGGCGATCAGCGGACGGCTGGCGATCATCGGGCTTCAGGGCGGGGTGAAGGCGGAGCTGAACCTCGCCGCCCTGATGGCCAAACGTGCCGCGATCACCGGGGCCGGGCTGCGGGCCCGCCCGCTGAACGAGAAGGCGGCGATCGTCGCCGCGGTGCGGGAGCACGTCTGGCCGCTGATCGCCAACGGTCAGGTCCGGCCGATCGTGGACCGTACGCTCCCGATGGCCGAGGCCGCCGAGGCGCACCGTGTGGTGGACGCCAGCGTGCACGTCGGCAAGGTCGTGCTGACGGTCTGACCCGGCCCCTGCGCGGCCGTCTGCACCGCCCCTCCCGCATGTCGGCGGATACCCCGGCCGACAGCTTCGAGATGCCGTGAATCTGATCACATGTGACGCTGGGCTGGTCACCCGACGGCTCGGCACGGGAGGGGCACTGTGGTCGCTCCAGGATTCCGTTCGCGCATTGCCACCGGTCTGTTGGTCGCCGCCGTCGTCCTGCCCGTCCCTGTGGGGAGCACCCCCGCGGCGGCCTCGGACTGGCAGGACACACCGGTCGACCGGTCCCCCGACCTCATCCGCCCCGGCGATCCGCCCGACATCGTGCTGCCCGAAATCCTCGGGCCGGCGGGCTTCGTTCCCGACGACTTCGGGGCCGAGGATCGCCTGAGCGACCTCTCGCCGGCCGCGGGGCTGGCCGGACTGTTCCGGGGTCACGCCGGTCACCCCGGGGCCCCGACGCGCTTCCGCGAGCTGCCGGACCGGTTTCCCGGCCTGCCGTACGGGCTGCCGGGGTTCCCGCACCGGCCGCATCTGCACCCCGGGCACGGACGCTGGCACCACCGCCCTCATCACCCGTTCGGCCCCGGATCCCCGCCGTACGCAGCCTCCCACCCCGGCGACGGCGGAACGGGCCTACGGGACGCCAGCGACTCCAGGGCGGATCGGCGTGACGTCAACCGCGTCCACCCTCGGCCCGGCCGCCGCGGCGCGTCACCGAAGCGCCGTGCCGCCGCACGTCCCAAGACCCCTGCCTCCGCCGCGGCACGCCCTTCTCCCGCGCGCCGCACCGCTGCCGGGGAGCGGCACGCCCGGCACCACGACGAGGCGCTGCCGCCGCTTCCGACGCCGAGCTCTGCGCAGAAGGGTTCCCCCACCCCGGGAAGCACGGACGATGAGGCGGTCGCGACGCCGGGCCCGTACGCCATGGAGGCTCCGCCGGCCCCGGTCGAGCGGGTGCTGCCGATGGGAGCCGGCCTTGCGCTGACCGGCCTGGGACTGGCCTTCCTCGGCCTGCGGCTGCGGCGGCACTGACCCTGTCCGATGTTTCACGTGAAACACGACACCGGCCCACGCCGTTTCACGTGAAACAGTGCGGTGATTCCGACCGTTCGATGTGAAACGGCGGGAATCCGTTGTTTCACGTGAAACATCGCCCGACGGATCCCCGGGGAAAGGTGGATCACGTTCTCCCGGGGGCACCAACGTTCATAACCCCTCGTACGAGAGAATGGCGGCATGGATATGCCGATGAACGAACGGTCGCAGGAGAACCCGCACGTCCTGGTTGTCGGCCCGGACGGCATGGCGCTCGGCAACGCCGGCTCCGGTGGCGGGAACGAAGGGGATGAGCCCCGCGAGGTGCCCGTGACGGACATGGTCGAACAGCCGGCCAAGGTCATGCGTATCGGCAGCATGATCAAGCAGTTGCTGGAGGAGGTGAAGGCCGCTCCTCTGGACGAGGCGAGCCGGGTCCGGCTCAAGGAGATCCACGCCAGCTCGGTCAAGGAGCTGGAGGACGGGCTGGCACCCGAGCTGGTCGAGGAGCTGGAGCGGCTGTCGCTGCCGTTCACCGATGAATCGGTGCCGACGGAGGCCGAGCTGCGGATCGCCCAGGCCCAGCTGGTGGGCTGGCTGGAGGGTCTCTTCCACGGCATCCAGACCGCGCTGTTCGCCCAGCAGATGGCGGCCCGCGCCCAGCTGGAGCAGATGCGTCGTGCGCTGCCGCCCGGTGTCGCTCCGTTGGAGGGCGACGAGGGCACGTCCCATCACGGCGCCCGCTCGGGCCCGTACCTCTAGGACTCCCTGGGGAGGCGCACCGCGCGCTGAACAGGTGGAAGGGGCCGGCACGCACTCCGCGTGCCGGCCCCTTCCGTTCGGGCTACGGGCCCGTCAGCCGCTGCGACCGGTCGAGATGGTCAGCTCGATGGTGTCGTCCTTGCTCGGGTACCACCAGCTGATGGCGTCCGGCTTCTGCTGAGTGACGGTGTTCTTGCCCCAGATCGAGCTGTCCTCCTGGCCGACGATCTTGTACTTCCAGCCGGCGGCCTCGATGCACTTCTTCACCGAGTCCAGGTTCTTGAAGCGGAACGACGGGATGAGGATCTTGCGCTTGTCGGCGTAGCTCCTGGTCGGGTTGGTGCACTCGGAGCTCAGGATGGTCGCGGTCTTGTCCTCGGGCCGGACGCTGGGCGACGGGGAGTAGCTGGTGGAGTAGGACGACGCCGTCGGGGTGTCGTTACCGCCGGGGTCGTCGCCGGAGCCGGCGCTCAGCCCGATGCCGATCGCGATCGCGGTGACCACGATCACACCGACTATCGCCGAGACCACGATCACCGGGGTGTTGTTCTTCCGCCCGCCGGGGCCACCGGCCGACGGCATCGAGGCAGTCACCGGCGGCGGGGGCGGGGTGTACGCCGGCGGCGCCTGGAAGCCACCGCTGTTGAACGGCGCCGGGCCGGGGATCGGGCCCGGCACTGGAGTCGGGCCGGGGATCGGGCCCGGCACCGGAGCCGGGCCGGGAATCGGGCCCGGGACCGGCGTCGGGTAGGCGTTGGTCGGCGGCGGGGGCGTCTGCGGCCCGAACCCTGCGGCCTGCGTCGGCTGGTACGGCTGCTGCACGTTCGGCGGGGCCGGGGTCTGCGGGGTGCCGGACGCGGTGGGGAACACCGCGGAGGACACCGAGGCGCCGCTGGTGCGCGCCCGCGGGCCCTCACCGATGATCAGCGGCGTCGCGCCGGACTGTCCGGACCCGGCGATCCGCAGGCACTCGTCCCGCATCGCCTCGGCGGTGGGGAAGCGCTCGTTGGGGTTCTTCTTCAGCGCCCGGGCCACCAGCGCGTCCACGGCGGGCGGCAGCGACTGGTTGATGCTCGACGGGACCGGCGGCTCTTCCTGCACATGCGCGTAGGCGATGGCGAGCGGGGAGTCCGCGTCGAACGGCAGCTGACCGGTCAGCAGCTCGAAGAGCATGATGCCGACCGAGTAGAGGTCCGAGCGGGCGTCCACGCCGCGGCCCAGCGCCTGCTCGGGGGAGAGGTACTGCGGGGTGCCGACGACCATGCCGGTCTGGGTCATGGACGTCACGCCGGACTGCATGGCGCGGGCGATGCCGAAGTCCATGACCTTGACGACGCCGCGCTTGTTCAGCATCACGTTGCCGGGCTTGATGTCGCGGTGGACCAGGCCCATCTCGTGGCTGACCTCCAGCGCGGCCAGCACATCGGCGGTGATCTTCAGGGCCTTCTCCGTCGGCATCGCGCCGTGCTGGGCGATGTCGGCGTCCAGATCGGAGCGGAGCGGCTGGCCCGCGACGTACTCCATGACGATGTACGGCACCATGCCGCCGTCGAGCTCGTCCTCGCCGGAGTCGAAGACCGAGACGATATTGGTGTGCGTGAGCTTCGCCACGGACTGGGCCTCGCGGCGGAAGCGCTCGCGGAAGGCCTGCTCACGACCGAGTTCGGTGTGCAGTGTCTTGATCGCGACGTCACGGTCGAGCACGGTGTCGTGCGCGAGGTGTACGGACGCCATGCCACCGGCGCCGAGAAGATCACGAAGCTGGTAACGTCCTCCGCCGACCGAACGGCCCTCGAATTGGCCCTGAGCGCCGTCCTGGCTCATCGTCCCGCTTCCCCCTAGCGCACGGCGCACTACCCGTACGTATAGCGATCAAAATCTGGAATTCCGCAGCCAAGTCTGCCCCAGGCCTCGGACACGTCAAGCTGTGTGCCCGTTCCGTGACCAGATGTGCAAGATCCCGTCACGGCGGTGAGACGTTCCGCGGTCTCGATTACCCCCGGTGAACTTGCGATATCAGGCATTCGGCGGGTTTGATGACCGGTCCACGACGGACCGGCGGGTGCCGCCGAACCTGTAGCGTGCTCTAGCGAAGACCGATGACCTTACCGCTCTCAAGCGGATCGATTCGACGGCGAGGACCGATGGCACCGACGCAGAGCCCCCAGGGCCCGTCCGATCCTGAGGCCACCGGCTCCAATATCCCCGATGCACCGGAGATGTGGGGCAATGGCGGGTTGGTCGGCGACGGCCGGTACCGGCTCACGCGACGACTGGGCCGTGGCGGTATGGCGGAGGTGTTCGCGGCCGAGGACGTGCGTCTTGGCCGCACCGTCGCCGTGAAGCTGCTGCGTGCCGATCTCGCCGAGGACCCGGTGTCCAAGGCCCGCTTCACCCGCGAGGCACAGTCCGTGGCCGGGCTGAACCACCACGCGGTGGTGGCGGTCTACGACTCGGGCGAGGACCTGGTCGGCGGCAGCACCGTGCCGTACATCGTGATGGAGCTGGTCGAGGGCCACACCATCCGTGACCTGCTGCACAACGCCGACGCCCCGCCGCCGGACCAGGCGCTGATCATCGTCTCCGGAGTGCTGGAGGCGCTGGCCTACAGCCACCAGCACGGCATCGTCCACCGCGACATCAAGCCCGCGAACGTGATCATCACGAACAGCGGCGCCGTCAAGGTCATGGACTTCGGCATCGCCCGCGCCCTGCACGGCGCCCAGTCGACCATGACCCAGACCGGCATGGTCATGGGCACGCCCCAGTACCTCTCCCCGGAGCAGGCGCTCGGCAAGACCGTCGACACCCGCTCCGACCTCTACGCCACCGGCTGCCTGCTGTACGAACTCCTCACGCAGCGGCCGCCGTTCACCGGCGAGACTCCGCTTTCGGTCGTCTACCGGCATGTTCAGGACATGCCGGTGCCGCCGTCCGACGTCGCCGGGGCGGTGCCGCCGGAGCTGGACGGCCTGGTCATGCGGTCGCTGGCCAAGGACCCCGACGACCGGTTCCAGACCGCGGAGGAGATGCGCGGCCTGGTCCAGTACTCGTTGCAGATGCTGCACGAGCAGGGCGGGCACACCGGTACCTGGAACACCGGCCCGGTCGCCGTGCACCAGGGCGGTCTCACCCCGTCCATGGGCACCGCCGCGACCACCGCGCTGCCGCACCCCGACGCCGGCCAGACCACGGCGCAGCCGATCCTGACGCCCGGCATGCGGGAGGACGACGGCGGTTTCGACGGTGGGCCGCGGCCCGCCAGGGGCGGCCGCGGCAAGGTCTGGCTGATCGCCGCGCTCGCGGTGATCGCCATCGCGGTGGGGGTGGCCTTCGCGCTCCAGAACACCGGCGACCAGAACAAGAAGCAGCAGACCCCGGCCACGCAGTCGCCGACGCCGTCGCAGCACGACAAGACGAGCGAGCCGCCGTCGGAGGAGCCGAGCACCCCCGAGACCCAGCCGGGTGGCAGCGGCGGCGACGGCGGGACGTTCACCCAGCCGGAGACGCAGGAGCCGACCACGTCGCCGACGACCCAGGAGCCGACGACCGAGCCGCCGACGACCGAGGAGCCGACGACCGAGCCGCCCACCGACACCACCGGTGGGACGACCGACGGCGGGACCACGGACGGTGGCACGACCGACGGTGGGACCACGGACGGCGGCACCACCGACGGCGGGGCCACCGCCGGCACGGACGGCGGCACCACCACCGCCGGCGCGGACAGCGGCACGTCCCTCGGTGCGACCGGCTGAGGGAGCCGTCCCCCGCCGCCCGCGTTCAGCGGGTGAACGCGTCCCGTACGGCGCGGTATTCGCGGGTCCACCACACGGCCAGTGCGGCCGCCGCCGGGAATTGCGGATCGGTGCGGCGGTCGCCGAGCTGGTAGCGCCAGGTGAGCATCCAGAAGTCGTTCAGCCGTTCCCACCACACCCGGTGGACGGCCGCGGCCAGCTCGTCGGCGTCGGCTCCACAGGCGCTGCGGTAGGCGCCCGCGTACGCGGCCACCTTGGCCAGGTCCAGCGTGCCGCAGGGGCGCACGAAGAAGATCGCGGCGGCGCGGACCGCCTCCTCGGCGCGCGGCTGGACGCCCAGCCGGTCCCAGTCGACGATCGCGGTCGGTTCCGCGCCGCGGTAGAGCACGTTCAGCGGGTGGAAGTCGCCGTGCACCCAGCCGGCGGCCGGCTCTGCGCCGGGCGCCGGGCGGCGGTGGGTCTGCCGCTCCAGGAGGGCCCGGCGCTCCAGCAGGCGGTGTTCGGCGAGCTCGTCGAAGCTGGTGCGCGGGCGGGCCCGGCGGGCCAGGGCCAGCAGCTCGTCGATCATCTCGAAGGTCCGCGCGGGGTCGGCGCCGGCGTCCGCGCAGGGGGGCCTGGGCGGGGGTGGTTCGTCCGCCATGACCTGCTCAAGTGCGGTGTGCACCAGCCCGAGCAGGGCGCCCAACCGGCGGGACTGGCCGCAGGTCAGCGCGGCACCGCCGAGGTGCCGGCCCTCGACCCAGGGGTGCAGGGCGTAGCAGCGGCCGTCGAGGACCGTCACGGTGCGGCCGTCCGCATCGGCGACTGGTGGGGCGACCGGCAGGCCGAGCGCGGCGAGCCGGCGGGTGGCGCGGTGCTGGCGGGTGATGGCGGCGTGGTCGCCGTCGAGGTGGTGCTTGAGGAAGTAGCGGCCGCGGGTGGTGGCGAGGAAGTAGCCGTGGTTGAGCAGGCCTTCGGCGACGGGCTCGCAGGACAGCGGCGTGCCGGTGCCGGTGTAGTGGCGGAGCAGGGATCCGAGGGTGTCTCTGTCGGGCGTTGCCGCCGTCCGGACTACAGATGAGCGCAGCACGCGCCAGATGTTAGATCAAATGCACCCGTCGGAGTGGGTCCGAGGGAGAGCCTCACGCAGAGTGCGCATGGTGGTGGACGGGCACGTCCGTGAGGTGGTGCAGGGTCACGAACTCCGGCTCGATGCGCAGGAAGACCGGGTCGAAGGGGGCTGCGTCGGCCAGCCGGGGCGTGGGCCCGAAGAGCGCCCGCTCGGTGGGGGTGGGGGTGACGACCCGGGCGGTGCCGATGAACTGCACGGACCAGGTGTCGGAGGTGCCGCAGTTGACGTTGTCGGCCTCGTACGCGACCACACTGCCGTCCAGGGCCTGGTGGTAGTTGTAGCCGCGGTGCAGCCGCAGCATCAGCTGCCCGTCGTCCAGCACGAGGTGCCGGGTGACGGTGGTGAAGGGCAGCGCCCGCCGACTGGCCGAGACCCGCCCGTAGGGGGTGCGGCCGAGCAGCTCCATGGCACGGAAGTCGTCGGTGAGCATGGCACCACCTTGCCGTCGGCTGCCCGGTGCCCAGTAGGGCCCAGCAGCCCGAGGAAACGGGACGATGGTCCCGAACCCCCCTCGCCGGCGCGGCGTCCTGTCCGGCCCCGCGCGGCCTCAGTGCCGCTCGGCCTGCATCCGCGCGACGTATGCGGCGGCCTGGGAGCGCCGCTCCATGCCCAGCTTGGACAGCAGGCTGGAGACGTAATTCTTGATCGTCTTCTCCGCGAGGTGGAGCCGCTCGCCGATCGCGCGATTGGTCAGCCCCTCGCCGATCAGATCGAGGATCTTGCGCTCCTGGTCGGTGAGGCTCGCCAGCCGGTCGTCGCCCTTGGCGGCGTTGCCGTCGCGCAGCCGCTCCAGGACGCGGGCGGTGGCCACGGGGTCGAGCAGTGACTTGCCGGCCGCCACATCGCGTACCGCGGAGAGCAGCTCATTGCCCCGAATGGCCTTGAGGACATATCCGGCCGCACCGGCCATGATCGCATCGAAAAGGGCCTCGTCATCCGCGAACGAGGTGAGCATCAGACACTTGATGTCCTCGTTTTGTGAACGGATCTCCCGGCAGACCTCGACGCCGCTGCCATCCGGGAGTCGGACGTCGAGCACCGCCACGTCGGGACGCGTCGCCGGGATCCTGACCAGGGCATCTGCGGCGGTGCCGGCCTCGCCGACCACCTCGATGTCCTCCTCGACGGTGAGCATTTCGTGGACGCCGCGCCGGACGACTTCATGGTCGTCGAGCAGGAATACCGTGATTTTTCCGTCTTCGCGCACCACCCCAGTCTCACACATCGACTCTTCCCGTGCTCCAGGTCACCGATATAACGTGCCGTTGTCCCGGCGGCCTGCAACGCTGTGACCAGGAGTTGTTCCCAGCCTTCGCGATTTACTTGGAAATCCAAGCAAAATCGCAGGTCAGCGCCGTTTCCACTTCGGCTTTGACAATGGGTAACGTGCAATGAGCAGGCCACGTTCCGGGAGCTTTGTTCCACCCGGTTCCGGCCGCGTTCGCACACACCCCGTGCGCCGTATCGGATACCGGGTGAGCCGCAATACGGCCACCGGCGGACCCCGGGGGCCGGACAGACGGAGGAGCAGCACGTGACCGTGGAAGGCACTGCGCAGCGGAAGAACGCCCGCGGCAGCAGCAAGCGCACCACCGCCAAGAAGGCGGCGCCGGCGAAGAAGACGTCTCCGGCCAAGACCCGCACCGGCGACCGGCCCGACCAGGCGGAGCAGGATCAGCTCGTACAGCTGCTGACCCCCGAGGGGCAGCGGGTCGAGCACCCGGATTACACGATCGACCTGTCCCCGGAAGAGCTGCGCGGCCTCTACCGCGACATGGTGCTGACGAGGAAGTTCGACGCCGAGGCGACCACCCTCCAGCGCCAGGGCGAACTGGGTCTGTGGGCCTCGCTGCTGGGCCAGGAGGCGGCCCAGATCGGCTCCGGGCGTGCGCTGCGCGATGACGACTACGTCTTCCCGACCTACCGGGAGCACGGTGTGGCCTGGTGCCGCGGCGTCGACCCGACGAACCTGCTGGGCATGTTCCGCGGCGTCAACAACGGCGGTTGGGACCCCAACAGCAACAACTTCCACCTCTACACCATCGTCATCGGTTCGCAGACGCTGCACGCGACCGGCTATGCGATGGGTGTGCAGAAGGACGGCGCGGATTCCGCGGTCATCGCGTATTTCGGAGACGGTGCCTCCAGCCAGGGCGACGTCGCGGAATCCTTCACGTTCTCCGCGGTCTACAACGCTCCGGTCGTGTTCTTCTGCCAGAACAACCAGTGGGCGATTTCCGAGCCCACCGAGAAGCAGACCCGGGTGCCGCTCTACCAGCGCGCCCGCGGCTACGGATTCCCCGGCGTACGGGTCGACGGCAATGACGTGCTGGCCTGTCTGGCCGTGACCAGGGCGGCGCTGGAGCGGGCCCGCACCGGTCAGGGCCCGATGCTCATCGAGGCGTTCACCTACCGGATGGGCGCGCACACCACCTCCGACGACCCGACGCGGTACCGGGCGGACGAGGAGCGGGTGGCCTGGGAGGCCAAGGACCCGATCCGGCGGCTGCGGACGTATCTGCTGGCCGAGGGGCTGGTCGACGACGCGTACCTGGCGTCGATCGACGAGGAGAGCGAGGCCCTGGGCAAGCGGGTCCGCGAAGCCGTACGCGCCATGCCCGACCCGGACCACATGGCGATCTTCGAGAATGTCTATGCCGACGGGCACGCGCTCGTCGATGAGGAGCGCGTGCAGTTCGCCGCGTACCAGGCGTCGTTCGCCGACGCCGATCTCGTCGCGGAGGGGAACTGATCATGGCCGTCTTCGAGAAGATCACCATCGCCAAGGCGATCAACGCCTCGCTCCGCGCCTCCATGGAGGCCGACCCCAAGGTCCTCGTCATGGGCGAGGACGTGGGCAAGCTCGGCGGCGTCTTCCGCGTCACCGACGGGCTCCAGAAGGACTTCGGCGAGGACCGGGTGATCGACACCCCGCTGGCCGAGTCCGGCATCGTCGGTACCGCCATCGGCCTGGCGCTGCGCGGCTACCGCCCGGTCGTCGAGATCCAGTTCGACGGCTTCGTCTTCCCCGCGTACGACCAGATCGTCACCCAGCTCGCCAAGATGCACGCCCGCGCGCTGGGCAAGGTCAAGGTGCCGGTCGTCATCCGCATCCCGTACGGCGGTGGCATCGGCGCGGTCGAGCACCACTCCGAGTCCCCCGAGGCGCTCTTCACGCACGTCGCGGGCCTGAAGGTGATCACCCCCTCGAACTCCTCCGACGCCTACTGGATGCTCCAGCAGGCCATCGCCGGCGACGACCCGGTCATCTACTTCGAGCCCAAGCGGCGGTACCACGACAAGTCGCGGCTGGACACCGAGTCGATCCCGCACCCGCTGCACAAGGCCCGGATCACCCAGAGCGGCTCCGACCTGACACTGGCCGCCTACGGCCCGATGGTGAAGGTCTGCCTCGACGCGGCCAAGGTCGCGGCCGAGGAGGGCAAGTCGGTCGAGGTCGTCGACCTCCGCTCACTCTCCCCGATCGACTTCGACACCGTGCAGTCGTCGGTGCAGAAGACCGGCCGGCTGGTCGTCGTCCACGAAGCGCCGGTCTTCTTCGGTGCGGGCGCGGAGATCGCCGCCCGGATCACCGAACGGTGCTTCTACCACCTGGAGGCCCCGGTCCTGCGGGTCGGCGGCTACCACTCCCCGTACCCGCCCTCCCGGCTGGAGGACGAGTACCTTCCGGGACTGGACCGGGTGCTCGACGCCGTCGACCGTGCGTTGGCGTACTGAGGGTTTGAGGAGAGTTCGTGACCATGACTGCAAGTACCGCCAACGCGCAGCGCTTCCGCGAGTTCAAGATGCCCGACGTGGGCGAGGGGCTCACCGAGGCCGAGATCCTCAAGTGGTACGTCCAGCCGGGCGACACCGTCACCGACGGCCAGGTCGTCTGTGAGGTCGAGACCGCCAAGGCAGCCGTCGAACTGCCCATCCCCTACGACGGGGTGGTGCACGAGCTGAAGTTCGGCGAGGGCGTCACCGTCGACGTCGGCACCGTCATCATCAGCGTGGACACCGATCCCGGAGCCGGGCCGGCCGAGGCGCCGGCGGCGGTCGGCGCTCCGCAGGAGGCCGCCGTCGCCGATGAGGAGGAAGCCGAGCCGCAGGGCCGCCAGGCGGTGCTGGTCGGTTACGGCGCCGCGCCGTCCTCGACCAAGCGCCGGGCCCGCAAGCCGCAGCCCGCCGTGCCGGCCCAGCCGGAACCCGTGAGCGCCGCGCTCCAGGCGGAGCTCAACGGACGGGCCGCCCCGGCGCCGCTGGCCGCCCCGGTGGCCGCGGCGACGCCCGTTGCCCCGGCCGCCCCCGTCGCGCCGGCCGTGAGCGCCGTCCGTGCCGGAACCACCGGTCGGCCGCTGGCCAAGCCGCCGGTGCGCAAGCTCGCCAAGGACCTCGGTGTCGACCTGGCGACGATCGCCCCGACCGGGCCGGACGGCATCATCACCCGGGAGGACGTGCACGCGGCCGCCGCTCCGGCAGCCGCGCCCGTGTCGGCCGCACCGGTCGAGGCCCCCGTGCCGATGGCGGTCGCCCCCGCCGGGGCCGGCGTCGTCGACACCGCCGCCCGCGAGCGGCGGGTGCCGGTCAAGGGCGTACGGAAGGCCACCGCCCAGGCGATGGTCGCCAGCGCCTTCACCGCGCCGCACGTCACGGAGTTCATCACCGTCGATGTGACCCGCACGATGAAGCTCGTCCAGGAGCTGAAGCAGGACCCGGACCTGGCCGGGCTGCGGGTCAACCCGCTGCTGCTCGTCGCCAAGGCCTTCCTGGTCGCCATCAAGCGCCACCCGGAGGTCAATGCGTCCTGGGACGAGGCGCAGCAGGAGATCGTCTACAAGGACTACATCAACCTCGGGATCGCGGCGGCCACTCCGCGTGGGTTGATTGTCCCGAACATCAAGGACGCCGGCGCCAAGACGCTTCCCCAACTCGCCGCGGAGCTGGGCGAGCTGGTCGGCACCGCGCGGGAGGGCAAGACCTCCCCCGCGGCGATGACCGGCGGCACGGTCACCATCACCAACGTCGGCGTCTTCGGCGTCGACACCGGTACGCCGATCCTCAATCCGGGGGAGTCGGCGATCCTCGCCTTCGGCGCGGTCAAGCTCCAGCCGTGGGTCCACAAGGGCAAGGTGAAGGCGCGTCAGGTCACCACCCTCGCGCTCTCCTTCGACCACCGGCTGATCGACGGCGAACTGGGCTCCAAGCTGCTCGCGGACATCGCGGCGGTGCTGGAGCGGCCGAAGCGGCTGATCACCTGGGGATGATCCGGGATGCGGGGCCGGCCGGGCCAGTGCGTCGTTTCACGTGAAACGACCCCTCTGGCCGGCGCTGTTTCACGTGAAACAGCGTCGATGGCCGGTCCCGCCCACCTTTCCGGGCTCATCGACGAGTCTCCCCTCGCCTCCCCCGCGCCTCCGCTCCGTCCGTACGTCAGCGCATACGCCGGATATCGGCAGGCCGGGGTCCCGCCGCGGCAACACCGTGGGCTCCCCTCGCCCCGACTGACCCTGATCTTCACCCTCGACGAGCCGCTCACGCTGGCCGGTCACCCCGATCCCGGCCAGGCCCCCGGCGCCTACGACACCCTCATCGGCGGACTGCACACCCGCCCCGCGCTGATCACACACCAGGGCCGTCAGTCCGGTGTCCAGCTCGGCCTGCATCCGCTGGGCGCCCGTGCTCTGCTGGGGCTGCCGGCCGGGGAGCTGGCGAGCATCGACCTGCCTGCGGAGGCCGTCCTCGGGCGGTGGGCCACCGAGCTCGGCGAGCGGCTGCGGGCGGCCGCCGACTGGCCGGAGCGGTTCCGGTTGCTGGACACACAGCTGCTGCGCCGGCTGTCACCGGCGGCGGGTGGCACTGGTCCGGGCCGTGGTGCCGGCCCGGCGCTCGAGGTCGTCCGCGCCTGGCGGCTGCTGGCCCGGTCGCGGGGCGCCGTACCCGTGGCGGCGCTCGCGGACGACGTCGGCTGGAGCGCGCGCCATCTGACGGCCCGCTTCCGGCAGGAGACCGGTCTGACGCCCAAGGCCGCCGCCCGCGTCATCCGTTTCGACCGTGCCCGACGGCTGCTCGGCGCCGCGGCCGGTACCGGCACCCCGCCGCTGCTCGCCGACCTGGCCGTCCACTGCGGCTACTTCGACCAGGCGCACCTCGCCCGGGAGTTCCGTGCGCTGGCCGGCTGCCCGCCCAGTCGGTGGCTCGCCGAGGAGTTCCGAAACGTCCAAGCCCCCGAGGGGGGCGGGGCGGAAGGCTGAGGCCGGCGGTCCACCGGGGGCCGCGTACGACCGAGGAGGTCCGGCGCTCATGGCCAAGAACACCATCACGTCCGAGGACACCGTCACGCCCGCGGACACCTCCGACACGATCCCCGCACCTCAGGTCTGGCCGGTGGTGCGGGCCAGCGACGCGCACGGTCTGATCCGCTTCCTCGTCGAGGCGTTCGGGTTCGAGGAGACCGCCGTCTACGGGACCGCGGAGCGGGTCGAGCACGCCGAGCTCTGCTGGCCCGAGGGCGGCGGCATCATGCTCGGCTCCGTCAAGGAGGCCGAGGAGGACGGGGACCACTGCCCGCTGCGGCCGGGGACCTTCGGCTGCTACGTCGTCACCGCGCACCCCGATGCGCTGTGCGCCCGGGCACGGGCGGCCGGCGCGGAGATCACCGAGGAGCCGAACGACACCGACTACGGTTCACGCGGCTTCGGCGCCCGCGATCCGGAGGGCAACAGCTGGTCGTTCGGTACCTATCGCGGCGGGCCGCGGAAGGTTTGAGGGGGTGTCCCTCCGAATCGGAGGGACACCCCCTGCCCCGAGTGCATGGCGGGCAGCCGGAGGTGTCCGGGGCCCGTACTGGCGTAGGTCAGCCCCGGATGAGCTCGACCGCGCGGCTGAAGTGCGCCACCGGCCCGGTCGGGCCGGACTCGTCGTCGTGCGCGGCGCCACGGGTCAGTGCGACGCCCGCCCACAGGCCGGCGACGATCAATGCCAGTACGACGGTGTTCCGCGTACGGCGGCCGGCGTTCGTCCTGGACTGCATGGTCAACTCCCCTTGGATGTCGGAGCCTCCCGGCCCCTGTCTCCATTCACCCATGGGATGCGGTCCCGATCCGTACGCGCCAGGTACGGAATCCCGTCAGACTTGAGGTGGACCTTACGTCAGTCTTAGGTCCCCCCTCGCGGCAGAGGCCGGCCCGGGCCCGTAAAGGGTTTGCCGCTGTCGGCCGTGCTGTTTACGGTCGGCGAAATGAGCCGCGACATGATCATTCGGCCTTATCGGGCCTCTGACCAGGACGTTGTCATCGATCTGTGGTCCCGGGCGGTGCGCCGGGCGCATCCGTTCATCGAGGGCGAGGGCGAGGGCGAGCGGGCCCGGATCCTCCGCGAGGTGTACCTCGTCCAGGCCGACAACTGGGTCGCCGAGCGCGACGGCACCGTCATCGGACTGCTCGGACTCCTGCCGGGCGAGCACGGGGAGCACAGCGGGGACGGTCCGGACGAGGGGCCGGGCGCCGAGGTGGGCGGGCTCTTCGTGGCGCCGGAGGCCCAAGGGGGCGGAATCGGGCGGCAGTTGCTGGAGCACGCCGCCGCGCTGCACGGTGCGCTGACCCTGGAGGTCTTCGAGGCGAACGACCGGGCCCGCTGCTTCTACGCCCACCTCGGCTTCACCGAGCGGGTGCGCCGGATCGACGAGCGGACCGGCCATCCGCTGATCGCGCTGGAGCGGGTCGCGCCGCTGCGGTCGGTGGGCTGGCTGCATCTGCGCGAGGGGCGGTTGCTGAGCGTGCGGACGCGGGGGAACGACACGTTCTACCTCCCGGGTGGCAAGTACGAACCCGGGGAGACGGCGCGCGAGGCGCTGTCGCGGGAGCTCTCCGAGGAGCTCGGTCTGGCGGTGCCGGCCGAGGAGCTGTCGGAGGCGTTCGTCATCCATGCCGTCGCCCACGGCAAGAACGGCCGCCGGCTCCACATGACCTGCTTCACGGGCGGGCCCCAGGACATCGCACCGATCCCGGGCCGGGAGATCGCCGAGTACGCCTGGTTCGACGGCCGGGAGGCGCGCGAGCGCTGCGCCCCCGCCCATGCGCAGGTCGTGGCCCGACTGGTCGCGCAGGGCCGTATGCCCGCCTGACGCTGGCTTGCCGGCACGGCCCCGGAGCCCCGAAGCCGCGCGAGGCAGGGGCTCCGGAGCCCCGAAGCCGCGCGAGGCAGGGGCTCCGGACGGTCTCCACGAGGGCGCTAATGCCCCTCTACCAGGACAAACGCCCCATCGATCGTCCGCATCGCGGAATGAGGTGACGCACGCATACCTGTTGTATCTATCCTGTGCGCATGCCCTCCGCGTCCACGCCCACCGCCCCCGCCAGAGAGCCCGCCGCCAAGCAGCCGCCCGCCGCCGAGCGGGTCTATGCGCATATCAAGGACGCCGTCCTGGACCGCCGCTACGAGGGCGGGATGCTGCTCACCGAAGGGGAGCTGGCCGACGCCGTGGGGGTGTCGCGGACCCCGGTGCGCGAGGCGCTGCTGCGGCTGGAGGTCGAGGGGCTGATCAAGCTCTACCCGAAGAAGGGCGCCATGGTGCTGCCGGTCTCCGCACAGGAGATCGCCGATGTCGTCGAGACCCGGCTGCTGGTGGAGAAGCACGCCGCGGCCAAGGCGGTGCCCGCGAGTCAGGCGCTGATCGACGAGCTGGCCGAGCTGCTGGAGACGATGCGGGAACAGGCCTCATCGGGCGATCTGGCCGCCGTCTCGGTGACCGACCGCGCCTTCCACGCCGCCATCGTGCGCAGCGCCGGCAACCAGATCCTGGACCGGCTCTACGAGCAGCTGCGCGACCGTCAGTTGCGGATGGGCGTCGCGGTGATGCACGCCCACCCGGACCGGATCGCCAAGAACATCACCGAGCACGCCGAGATCCTCGACGCGCTGCGGGCGGGGGACGCGGACGCCGCGACCGCCGTCGTGCACCGGCACGTCAGCTGGGTCCGCAACCTCGCCCAGGGAGAGGTGCGATGAGCGCCGGCACCGGCGGATCGGAGAGCCCCAGCGGCTCCGGCATAGGCAGCGGCTCCGCCCGTCCGCTGCCCCCGGACCCGCCCGGCGGTCGCCGGGCCATGGCGGTCTGGGGCATCGGCGTCGCGGTCTACTTCGTCGCGATCACCTATCGCACGAGCCTCGGCGTGGCCGGCCTGGACGCCGCCGAGCGCTTCCACATCAACGCCTCGGCCCTGTCGACGTTCTCCATCCTCCAACTGCTGGTGTACGCGGGGATGCAGATACCCGTGGGCCTGATGGTCGACCGGCTCGGCGCCAAGAAGGTGCTGACCCTCGGGGTGGTGCTCTACACCGCCGGCCAGTTCGGGTTCGCGCTCTCCGCGTCGTACCCGACGGCGCTCGGCTCGCGCGCCCTGCTCGGCTGCGGGGACGCGATGACCTTCATCAGCGTGCTGCGGCTGGGTTCCCGTTGGTTTCCGGCCCGTCGCGGCCCCATGATCGCGCAGATCGCGGCGCTGGTCGGGATGGCGGGCAACCTGGTCTCCACCCTCGTCCTCGCCCGGTTCCTGCACACCTTCGGCTGGACCCCGACCTTCGCCGCCAGTGCGGCCGGCGGCATCGTCGTGCTGATCGTGCTGCTGCTCTTCCTCAAGGACCACCCCGAGGGCTTCGCGCCGTCGCCCCCGGCCTCCGGGCACACCGGCGCCGGCTTCGTACGACGGCAGATCGCGGACGCCTGGCGCGAGCCCGGCACCCGGCTGGGCATGTGGGTGCACTTCACCACCCAGTTCCCCGCGATGGTGTTCCTGCTGCTCTGGGGCCTGCCGTTCCTCGTCGAGGCGCAGGGCCTGTCCCGCGGCACGGCCGGTGAGCTGCTGACCCTGGTGGTGCTCTCCAACATGGCGGTGGGCCTGGTCTTCGGCCAGATCATCGCCCGCCACCACGCGGCCCGAATGCCGCTGGCCCTGGGCACCGTCGGCGCCACCGGGCTGATGTGGGCGATCGTGCTGTCCTGGCCGGCCGCTCATGCGCCCATGGGGGTGCTGATCGTGCTGAGCGTGGTGCTGGGCGCCTGCGGTCCCGCCTCGATGATCGGCTTCGACTTCGCCCGGCCCGCCAACCCGCCCGAGCGGCAGGGCACCGCCTCCGGCATCGTCAACATGGGCGGCTTCACCGCGTCGATGACGACCCTGCTGGCCGTGGGCGTCCTGCTGGACGAGACCGGCGACAACTACCGGATCGCGCTGGCCTCGATCTTCGTTCTGGAGGCGTTCGGAGTCGGGCAGATCCTCCGACTGCGCCGCAGCGCCGCACAGCGGGAGCGCGAGCGGCTGGTCGTCAGCCGGGTCGAGGCGGTACACGTCCCGGCGTAGGAGGAGGCGGGGGCTGTTTCACGTGAAACACACTGCCGGGACGCCCCCGCCCCGTCTCCCGTGGTGTTCCGCTACGGCGTGACCGCGAAGTTGTCCAGGATCGCCTCGGCCAGCTCACGGTCACCGTCGATCTTGATCTGCTCGGCGACGGCCGACGGGCGCACCCGGCCACAGGCCAGCTGGTGGAAGACGTCCCAGTCCAGCGCGAGCGTCACGGTCGGGCCGAGCGAGACGCTGCCGTCGATCGTGGCATTGCCCTCGGCGTCGATGCGGACCGTGCGCAGGAACTCCAGCGCTCCGCTGACGTCGAAGACCACCGCCGAATCGGTCGGTGCCTGGGCCCGCTTGGCGACGACCGCGGGCAGCGCCTTCACCAGCAGATCACGGGCCACATGGGCACCGGGGGAGTCCAGATTGCCGGGCTTGCCCAGCACTCGACGCAGGTCCTGCTCATGCGCCCAGACGTCGAACGCCCGCTGCTGGAGGACGAATTCCAGCGAGCGCTCCTCGCCCAGCGGGCTGCGCACGATGGCGTCGGGCTGACGGGACTCGTTGCGCAGCTGCCGGGAGCGACGGATGACGGTGTATTCGAGCTCGCTGAGCATCTCCGGGGCCGTGTGGTGCCGCCGGACGTCGACCTGCACCTCCATTCGGCGCGCCGACTCGCTGCGTACGTGGTAGAGGTCGCGCGGCAGCGTGTGGATCGGCCGTGGGTCCCCCAGCATTTCGCATTCCAGGCCGATGACATGGGAGACCACATCGCGAACGGACCATCCTGGGAGGCACGTCGCCCTGCTCCACTCGCCTTCGACGAGGGGAGTCACCAGCTCGGCTATCGCTTCTATGGAGTGAGTCCAGGCATCGATGGAGGACTGAAGGCTGGGATGGACGGTCACGGGACCCCTCGGACGGTTCGTACGCGGGCTGCTGTCTGTGCAGTTAAGTTACGCTGCGCACGGGCACCCCGGCAGTGCTTTCGGGGCACCATCGTAGGCCGATATGGCAAGGCCGTAGAGGGCTGCGACCCACCTCGTGGGGCCCGCTGCTCAGCCCACTCCGTGCTCCCGCTCCGCCAGCCGGATGACGCACACCGCGATGGCGATCAACAGCGCCGGATCCGCGTCGTCCCGCACGACATTGACCGCATAGGTGTCGCGCACGGTCAGCCAGCGCCGGGAGATCTCGGCGAGCAGTTCGCCCTCGTACTCGACGGCGAACTCGCGGTCCAGGATCTTGCCGCTGACGTCCAGTTCCGAGCCGTCGGCCAGCGCCACCCGGTAGTGGTTGCGCAGCAGCGAGAGCCGCTTGCGCTTGATGGTGGCCAGCGGTGCGTCGTCCCGCTCGATCGTCATCGTGTCGCGCAGGGCCAGCATCTTCTTGCGAATGGTGATCAGCACCCGCCGCTCGGGGTCCTTCAGTTCGAAGGTCTCCCGCAGCCGGAGCGCCTTCCCGTCCACCAGGAAGGCGTGGTGTCCGTACTCGTCCTCGATCCAGTAGTCGTCACCGATGCCGAAGATCCGGTCGCGGACGAGGAACTTCCGGGAGTGCGGGGGCCGTGCCCCGGGGGATTGCCGCATGGCTGACCTGTTCCCCGGTGCCCCTGCGGAATGCGCAGGCACCGGAGTGACGTTGAATGTCCACATGGCTTCACGTGCGCGCGTCCGGGCCCCCGAGCTGATCGGCAAGGGCGGTTGGCTGAACACCGGCGACAACGACCTCACCCTCTCCGACCTGCGAGGACGCATCGTCGTTCTGGATTTCTGGATTTCGTAAACCAATGTGGGAACTCCCCGTTAGCGTGGGGATGTGCACCAACACACGACCGCTGACCTGTACTTACGTCTGTCCCTGGACCGGGAGGGCAAGACCGCGATCGACCGCCAGGAAGCCGACTGCCGGGCGTGGGCGGAGCGCAACGGACTGACCGTCCGCAAGGTTCACATCGACCGTGGACGTTCCGGCTACAAGAACGTCAGCCGCAAGGGGTTCGACGCAGCGATCACAGCCATCACAGCCGGCGTCGTGGGCGTTCTGATCGTCTGGAAGCTCGACCGTCTGTCCCGCAAGGGCATCGGCGAGGTCGGCAAGGCACTGGACGACATAGGCCGGGTGGGCGGACGGCTGGTCTCCGTCATGGACGGCCTCGACACCAAGAACGACAGCGCCCGGGTCACCATCGCGATGCTGGCGGAACTCGCGCGCAACGAGTCACGCAACCTCGGGATGCGCGTCGGCAGCGCCAAGCGATACCTGCGCCAGCGGGGGCAGTGGATCGGCGGGCAGCCGCCTTACGGACTCCTCGTGGACCCGGAGACGAAGAAGCTCGTCCACGACCCCGATTCCGCCGTCTACGCCCGCCTGATCGCCGACGAAGCGCTGTCCGGGAAGGCGCTCGTCCACATTGCCCGGCTGCTGAACGAGCACGGGGTGGAGTCGGCCCGCGGAGGCGAATGGAACTCGTCGAGCGTCATGCAACTCCTTCGCTCACCGGCCTTCGCTGGTCTCATGCCGCAGACCGAGTACGAGGAGCAGGCGGATGGGACGCGCAAGTACATGAACCGCGTCTCTCCCTACCGGGACCCGGGGACCCTCGAAACCGTGAGCATCGGCGAGGGGATCATCACGGTCGGGGAGCGCGAGCTCATCCTTCGCCAGCTCGAAGCGCGCACGTTCCCTCTGGCGGGGAAGCGGCACGGCCACAAGCAGGGTAAGTCGCTTCTCACTGGCATAGCGCGCTGTGGGCTCTGCGGCGCCCGGATGAGCAAGGCCGGCACGTCGTACCAGTGCTCCAGCCACCGGATGGGGCGAGGATGCTCCGGCGTCTCGGCCCGGGTGGAGAGCATCGACGATTACGTGACCTGGGCGTTCCTGTCACGCCTGCCGTCCCTGGAGCCTCAGGACCCGCTGCTCGCCGTGATTGCTGATCGCTGGGTGCAGAGGGAGGACCCGGAGGTGTTCGCGAAACGGGATGCCATCGAGGCGGAGATCGCGGACGAGGAGGCCCGCTTGGCGGACCTGGAGGAGGCCCGGTACGTCCGGGGGGAGTTCGCCGGCTCGGACGCTATCGACCGGTACAACCGGCTCGCCGGGCGACTTCGTACCCGGATCGAAGGGTTGCGCGCAGATCTCATGCGGATGCCGACCCCTTCCGTTGACATCTCGCCGCTCCTGGATGCGGCACTTCTACGTGACGCTTGGGAAGCCGATGATGCGGCCGGAAGACGCGAACGCCTTTGCCTCGCGATCGATCGAGTGGAAGTCCGGCGAGGGAGGGTGGGCGTGAGGTTCGATGGTGACGAGCGCTGCCGGATCGTCTGGGCGACGAGGGACGGCGCTGCGCGGAGTCAGCAGGTGACGAAGTGATGGAATGACGGTCGAAGTCCCGTGACGGTCACCGGGTAGAGGACGCGGCAGGCCGCGTCGGCATCCTGCGCGATGTTATCGGCGACTACGAGGATCCCGCCGACTCGCCGGGCGAGCGTCGAAAGCGGGCCATGGCGTTCCTTTTTCCCGAGGGCGGAGGTAGGGAGTGGCTCGTTCCCCCCAGGGAGGTCACTCGCGCCGTAAGCCCTTGATCCGGTGTGCATGGGCCAATGGCACCCTTGAACCATGAACGATGCCGTCCCGGCGCCCACCCCCGCGCCTGCGCCCCGCCGTGTTCGTGTCCGTGCCCCCGAACTGATCGGCAAGGGAGGATGGATCAACGCCGGCGGGAAGGATCTGAAGCTCGCCGACTTCCGAGGTCGCACATTGATCTTGGATTTCTGGACGTTCTGCTGTGTGAACTGTCTGCACGTCCTGGACGAACTGCGGGAGCTGGAGGAGCGGCACCGCGACACCCTCGTGATCATCGGCGTGCACTCCCCGAAGTTCGTGCACGAGGCCGACCACCAAGCGGTCGTGGACGCCGTCGAGCGGTACGGCGTCGAGCACCCGGTCCTGGACGATCCGGAGCTCGCCACGTGGAAGCAGTACGCGGTCCGGGCCTGGCCGACGCTGGTGGTCATCGACCCCGAGGGGTACGTGGTGGCCCAGCACGCCGGCGAGGGCCATGCGCACGCCCTCGCATCGCTCGTCGAGGAGCTGGAGACCGAGCACACCGCGAAGGGCACCTTGCGGCGCGGTGACGGTCCCTACGTACCGCCGGAGCCGGTCGCCACCGATCTGCGCTTCCCCGGCAAGGCGGTGCGGCTGCCCGGCGGCAGCTTCCTCGTCTCGGACACCACCCGGCACCAGCTGGTGGAGCTGGCGGCGGACGGTGAGCGGGTGCTGCGCCGCATCGGCAGCGGCGAGCGCGCGCTGACGCCGGACTCGTTCAACGAGCCGCAGGGCCTGGCGCTGCTGCCCGACGGCACGGTGGCCGTCGCGGACACCGTCAACCACACCATCCGCGTCCTCGACCCGGAGACCGGCGCGCTGGAGACGGTGGCCGGCACCGGCAAGCAGTGGTGGCAGGGCTCACCGACCTCCGGACCGGCCCGGGAGGTGGCGCTCTCCTCGCCGTGGGATGTCGCCTGGTGGCAGGACCGGCTGTGGATCGCGATGGCCGGGGTGCACCAGCTGTGGACGTACGACCCGGCCACCGGAACGGTCGAGGTCGCGGCCGGTACGACCAATGAGGGCCTGGTGGACGGCCCGGCCGCCGAGGCCTGGTTCGCCCAGCCCTCCGGGCTGGCGGCGGCCGGCGACCGGCTGTGGATCGCGGACTCGGAGACCAGCGCGGTCCGCTGGGTGGAACGCGCCGCAGACGGGGACGGATATGTCGTCCGGACGGCCGTCGGCACCGGTCTCTTCGACTTCGGACACCGCGACGGCACCGCGGACCAGGCGCTGCTTCAGCACCCGCTGGGCGTCACCGCACTGCCCGACGGCTCGGTCGCGATCACGGACACCTACAACCACGCGCTGCGCCGCTTCGACCCCGCGACCGGCCAGGTCACGACGCTGGCGACGGATCTGCGCGAGCCGTCCGCCGCGGTCCTCGTCGACGACGACATCGTGGTGGTGGAGTCGGCCCGGCACCGGCTGACCCGGCTGCGGCTCCCCGAGGAGGCGGTCCGCGTCGAGTCGGTGGCGCACCGCACCCAGCGCGCCGCCACCGAGGTGGCTCCGGGCGCGCTGCGGCTGGACGTGGTCTTCCAGCCCCCCGCGGGCCAGAAGCTGGACACCCGTTACGGCCCTTCGACGCGGCTGCTGGTCAGCGCGACGCCGCCGGAGCTGCTCGCCGAGGGCGCGGGTGCGGGTACGGACCTCGCACGTGACCTGGTGCTCGCGGACGGTGTGACGGAGGGCGTGCTGCACGTCTCGGCGATGGCCGCGTCCTGCGACGACGCCCCCGACATCGAGTACCCCGCCTGCCATGTCCACCAGCAGGACTGGGGCGTTCCGGTGCAGGTCGTCGACGGTGGGGTGGCCCGGCTGGGGCTAGTCCTGGCGGGGCTGGACGCCGCGTAGCCGACGGTCGCCCGGGCCCGATGCCGGGCCCGGGCCCGGGCCGAGCCGGATGGGCGGCGGTCGGCGGGGCGGTGGGTTACTTCCCGACGCCGGCCGCCACCTCGGCCCCGTGGACGCTGGTGAACCAGTCGGTGACCTTGCTCTTGCCGACGGAGATGTGCAGCCGCTTCTCGGCGAAGTCGACGACGGCCGGCCCGTAGGTGCGGGAGCTCGCCGAGAGGCCCATGAAGTCGACGGTCACCGACTTCTGCTCGGTGCCCTTGGTGGCCGCGGTGTTGGTCGGGATGACCGCGTAGACGTAGCCGTTGGCGGGCACGGTGTTGCGGGTGCCGGCCAGCTCGCTGGGCTTGCCCTGGAACAGCGGCAGCGGGTCCTTGGCGTTGTTGAAGCGCAGCAGCGGGGCGTTGTACACCCGGCAGGCGCTGCTGGTGGTGTTCTTGAACTTCACGGTCACATGGCTCTGGGGGCCGGTCTGCTGGGAGAACGTGACCTTGTAGCTGCTGGGGCGGCAGTCGGTCACCCTGCGCGAGGCCGCTCCCGCACCCGCACCCGCCGCGGCCGCACCGCCACCGATGATCCTGCGCTTCTTGGTCTTGGACGACGAGGAGGAGGACTTCTTCGACTTCGAGGAGTGGCTGTTGCAGCCGGTCAGCGCGAGCGAGCCGGCCAGGCCGAGAGCCAGTGCGGCGTAGACGGCGGAGCGGCGGGAGCGGCGTGCGGTCATGGGTTCCCCCAGTGGGTCGCTGCGATCAGCGAGGTGTGTCTGTCATGGCACGGCCACGATATCGACTGCGGTCCGACGCGCCAGGGCGGGTTCGTCGGGCCTTCCGTGGCCGGTGAGTCGTTGCAGGTCAGGTCGGTAGGGGCGGACGGATCGGGCTTCGGTCAATCGGGGCAACTGGGCAATGCGGTGTTTTCAACCTGTTCCGGGCGGATGCGGATTCCAGGGACCCACATCTGCTTGCCGCCCTGCTCGATCCGGAACCAGATGCTGCTGTGCCCGCCCACCTCGTCGGTGACCGTTACCCCGTCGGCGATCCGGCACACCGCGTGCAGCACATCGCCGTGCCAGACATGGTCCACGACGTTGGCGCGCCGGTACGGCCGGTACGGGTCGCGGGCCAGCGAGAGCGCACAGTACTGGGTGCGCGGGTGCTGGCAGTCCCGTTCGACGTTGTGCACGGTGATCCGGGCGGATCCGGTGCCCCGCGACGTGGTCGGGGAGCCCTGGGCCCCGGCGACGGCCGTCGCCCCTGCGCCGTCGTCGGCCCCGCCGTCCGTGCTGGTCAGCGCCGGAACCGCCAGCGCGGCACCGGCGAGCACGGCGGCCGTGGCCAGCGCTGCGAGCACCAGGCGGAGTCGGCGCCGGCCGGCCGGTAACGCGTCCCCTTCGGTGTCCGCGCCGTCGGCGGCCGGCCTTCCGGAGCCGGCGGCGCCATCGCCCTCCGGCGGCGCACCGCCCCGCTCTCCGGCGTCCGCCGCCTCGTTGGCCCGGTGCAGCAGCTCGACGAGGGCGGGCAGCCGGTCCTCGCCGGTGAACGAGAGCTTGCACCACTGCACCAGCAGCCGTTCATCGGGCAGGCCCTGGCCGCGGAGATAGCGCGAGAGGGAGGAGCGGCTGGCGGGCAGTCGGCCCTCCAACTCCTTGAGGCTGTAGCCGAGTTCGCCGTGCATACGACGGAGGGCGGAGGCGAAGTCCCGTACCGGACCGGAGAGTTCGACGGGGAGAGGGGCCAGTGGCTTGCGACGGGGATTGGTGGCGTGGTTCGGATTGCCAGGCACGTCTGGCATTCCAGCACAGCGGGCATGCGCGCGCGAGGGGCACTTCCGCTCCCCTGTGACGGAAGTGCCCCTCGTTACACGATCCGCATCGGACTCGGATCGGTTGGTGACGTTTCACGGAAAACCACAGAGGTTTCACGTGAAACGACGCGATGTCCTCCGGTGGGTCCCACGCCCGGCCGGGTCGGATGGGGAGGCCCGACCCCGGGCCGGAGCAGGCTCGGACCGGAGCGACCCTGAACCGGAGCGGTCCCGGACCGGAGCGGTCCCGGACCGGATCAGTCCCCGAACTTCACGGGGCGGTAGGGCTTGAACTCGGCGTCGCCGCCGGGCAGGCCGTAGGTCAGTGTCCGGTGGTCGGTGCCGTGGCCCCCGCGCTGCTCGTAGGCGGTGTACGAGGAGTGCGCGTCGTTGTTCCACTTCTCGAAGATCACGACATGCCGGTTGTTGTTGTCGCCGGCCGCGTCTATCAGCAGGTCGCCGGGCTTGAGTTCGCCCAGCGAGACGGGTCGGGTGATGCTGCGGTCGGTGGCCAGGCCCACGGTGTTGGTGCCGGGCGTCGGCAGCCCCAGCGCCATCGATGCATACCCGGAGCAGTCCTGGCGGTAGCCGTCCTTCCAGACCTTGGCCTGGCTGTACGGGACCTGGGAACCGTTGTCGGCGGTCAGCCAGGTGGCGGCGCGGTCGAGCATCTCCTGACGGGAGCCGCCAGGCTGCGGCTGTCCGCCGCCGTGGACCGGTACGCCCGGCAGCCGGTCCTGCGGGATGTCCACCGCGACCACGGTGAGGAAGCCGGTGACCGGGCCGGTGAGGTGCGCCATGAACGTCGAGCAGGCGCTGCCCTCGCACACCTGGTGGCCGGTGTCGACCTGGTAGTCGGCGGTGATCCGGTCCTGTCCCGCCGCCGACTTGTTGATCAGGCCGACGGCCGGCGAGTTGACGTCCGCGGAGGCGTGCACCACCCAACGGGTGCCCCAGGTGGGGAAGTCGGCGGCCGCCGCCTGCCGTACGGAGGCGGCACGAGCGGTGAGGGCGGAGCCGGGTGCGGTGTCGCGGGAGAGCGCGGTGGCGGCAGCAGCCCGGCCGCCCTCACTGCCGTGGGCGAACCCGGCGAACCCGGCGACGCCGATCCCGGCCGCGGCCACCGCGGGCAGCACCCGGCGCAGCACGGTCCTGCGGAACGGGGACTGCCGGGTCAGCGCGTTGCCGTCCGGGGCGGCCGGGTGGTCCGCGGGGGTTGTGGGGTCCGCCGGGTGCGTGCTGCTGTGCTCGTACATGCCGATTCCCCTCCGTAGACGGCCGGTCGGCCAGGTGGCCGCGGGCCGGTGGATGGCCACCGGGTGGTCTGGCCGCGGCGACGGGACCATCGTGGAGCGGGGTGCACAGGCCCCTCGGAGGAAGCGCGTCCCATGAGACGCGTCGGCCCGAAACGCGGGTGTGACCTGCGAAGACATCAACGGCACGGGATATGCGGGGCCGTTGCGTGAGACATGACGGGACAACGGGCATGCGAAAGGGCGCCCGCGCGGGGGTGCGGGCGCCCTGCTTCAGGGGGATTCCGGCTCAGTCGGCCGGCTCACCACGTCGTCGCATCGCGCACATCCGACTGCCAGTACGTCACCCATGCGCTGTCGTCGAGGTACACCGAGCCACCGGGCAGCGGTACCCGCGCCGAACCGCCGATGCTTCCCTTGCCGTCGCGGCCCGGGAGGCTGACGGACAGGGAGGTCGCCCGGTGGCCATGGCGGCCGGAGCCGTCCGCGGACGAGGTCAGCACGCCGGCGTACCCGGACTCCCCGGGCGCGAGGGTGACCACCGCCTGCGGCCTGCTGTCCGGCAGCACCGCGAGCGGGGACTGCGCCGCGTCGAACCGCAGATTCGGCGCGTCGTAGAGGTCACAGGTGGCACCGGAGGTGTTGGTGGCCACCAGCAGCAGATGGTTGACCGGCTCCTTCAGCGGCTGGGCGACGATACGGATCCTGGCGGCATCGCATGCGCGGTGCCGGACGGAGTCACTCTGGCCCGCACGCTGCGTTCCGGAACCCGCGCCGGCCCGGGCGCCGGAGCCGCCGTCCGTGGCGGACGTCCGCTCCGCGCTGCCGCCGTCGGGCCGGGGGCCACCCAGCCCCGCGGCACCGCCCCTGGCCGGGGCGCCGTCGGCGGGCTCCGCGGCGGGCTCCGCGGCCGGCTCCTCGGCGGGCCGCGGCGCCGGGTGGTACGGCTTGGCCGCGCTGGTCCGCAGCGGGTTGTCCTGGCCGCCGCATGCGGTGAGGGTGAGCGCGGCCACGGCGGTCAGCCCGGCCGCGGCGATCCGCACCGTGCGGCGCCGGAGGCCCCGGGACGTACGTACGGTGCTGGTGTGGGCCTGGCTGCGCGGCATCTCCGGTCTCCCCCGGTCGGTGGTCGATCCTGCGTATGTCCTCAGACTGCCGCCCGCCGCTGCCGTCCCACTAACGTGCGCCTAACGTCCTGCGCTGTGCCTCCGTTGCTCAGCCGCGCCCCTCCGGTTCGTCATCGGCACCGCTCCGATCCTGCGCACCGCGTGCACCGCCCCCGCCGCGGCCGCGGCTCTCCCCGCGCTCGTCCCGCGCGAAGAGCTGGGTCAGCGTGCTGATCGTGTAGACATCGGTGGCCTCTTCGTCCACCAGGTGCATCTCCGCCAGCCGGTCCAGACCGTCCTGGGTGCGCTCCGGGTCGTATCCGGCCAGCGCCGCCGCCACCGAGGCGTTGAGGTGCCCGTCCGCACTTCTCGCCAGGGCGCTGAGGAGCCGTGCGTCGTCCGCCGACAGCCGTGCGACGGACATCCGCAGCGCCGCCGCCATCCCGGTGTCCTCCGCCGACAGCAGTGCCAGCCGCCGCCGTTCGTCGCGCAGCGCCGCGGCCAGCCGGGCCAGCCGCCAGCGCGGCCGGGCGGTCAGCTGGGCGGCGGCGGCCCGCAGCGCCAGCGGCAGCCCGTCGCAGAGGTCCACCAACTCGCGGGCCGCGGCCGGGTCCTCGGCCACCCGCTCGGGGCCGAGCATGGCGCCGAGCAGCGCCGCGCCCTCCTCGTGGCCGAGCGCATGGAGGCCGACCGGCCGGGCACAGTCGGTGGCGACCAGACCGTCCAGCCGGCTGCGGCTGGTGACGACCGTGGCGCAGTGCGGACCGCCCGGCAGCAGCGGCCGTACCTGCGCCGAACTCCGGGCATTGTCGAGGACCACCAGCAGGCGGCGCTCGGCGACCAGTGAACGGAACAGCGCCGAGGCGGCCTGCGCCGAGCCCGGCACCCGCTCCGGCGGGGTGCCGAGCGCCAGCAGGAAGTCCCGCAGGATCTCGGCCGGCTGTGCCTCGTCCCCTTCGCCGAAGCCGCGCAGATCGGCGAAGAGCTGACCGTCCGGGAAGGCTCCGGCGTGCAGATGCGCCCACTGGACGGCACAGGCGGTCTTGCCCACGCCGGCGGGTCCCACGACCACCGCGAGCGGGCTCTCGCCGGACGCTCGGTCCGTCAAGGCACGGGTCAGCGCACCGAGTTGGTCCTCACGGCCGAGGAACCGCGCCGGCGGTCTGGGCAACAGCCGCGGCGCCGCACCGGCCCGACCGGTACCGGTCCCGGAGCCGGCCCCTGACCCCGACCCGTGCCGGGCATCGTGCGGCGAACCCGCGGACGGAGGCGCCACGGAGGACGTGCCACCCGGTGCGCCTGCGGCGGTGCTGCCCTGGACGGGCGGCTGCCCACCGGCGTGTTTCACGTGAAACGACGGTGCCCCTGCGGGACCGTCGGCCGGCAGCCCCTGCGTGCCCCGTGCGGGCCGGGCCGCCTGCCGGCCCCCGTGGGCCGCCTCCGCCCGGAGGATCTCCTCGTACGCACCGCGCAGCCGCTCACCGGGATCGACGCCCAGCTCCTCGTTGAGCAGCCGCCGGGTGCGGTGGAACCACTCCAGCGCGTCGGACTGCCTCCCGGTACGGAACAGCGCCCGCATCAGCCCGGCGATCAGCCCCTCCCGCAACGGGTGGTTGACGGCCGCGGAGTAGAGGACGGCGGCGGCATGCTCATGCTCGCCGAGTGCGCCGTGCGCCCGTCCCAGCGCCTCCACGGCCGTCAGCCGGCGCTCCTCCAGCGCATGCGCCGCGGCGGCGAACGGCGGACTGGTGACCGTGCCGGTCAGCGCGGGCCCGCGCCACAGCCCCAGCGCCTCCCGGAGCAGCGGCACCGCATCGGCCGGCGCCGCCTCGGGGCGCGCCAGCGCCACCAGTTCACCGAACCGGTGGGCGTCGATCAGCTCCTCCGGGAGCCGTAGCAGATAGGCCGATCCGTGCGTGGTGAGTTCGATGCCGTACGCCTGGGCGCCGCCCTCGGCGAGGGTGGCGCGCAGCCGTGAGACATGCCCCTGGACGACCGTGCGGGCGTGTTCGGGCGGTTCGTCCTCCCACAGCGAGTCGATCAACTGCTCCAGTGGAACGGTGGTGTTGGGCTGCAACAACAGCAGCGCCAGCACACTGCGCCGTTTGGCGGGCCCGAGCGACAGCTCTCCGGAGCCGGTCGTCACGGCGATCGGGCCGAGCAGCGAGAATTCCAACTCAGCCCTCCAGGAAGGCCGTCAGGGCATTCGCCAGCAGGTAGGGGTCCTCGGCGCCGCACAGTTCGCGCGCCGAGTGCATGGACAGGATCGCCACGCCGATGTCGACCGTCGCGATGCCGTGCCGGGCCGCGGTGATCGGCCCGATCGTGGTGCCGCACGGCATCGAGTTGTTGGAGACGAAGCTCTGCCACGGCACCCCGGCGCGTTCGCAGGCCTCCGCGAAGACCGCTCGGCCGCTGCCGTCCGTGGCATAGCGCTGATTGACGTTCACCTTGAGGATCGGCCCGCCGTTGGGCATCGGGTGGTGCCCCGGGTCGTGCCGCTCGCTGTAGTTGGGGTGCACCGCGTGCCCGGTGTCGGACGACAGACAGATGGTGCCGGCGAAGGCCCGGGCGCGGTCCTCATACGAGCCGCCGCGCGCGAAGACCGAGCGCTCCAGCACCGTGCCGAGCAGCGGGCCGTCCGCACCGGTGTCGGACTGGCTGCCGTTCTCCTCGTGGTCGAAGGCGGCCAGCACCGGGATGTGGTTCAGCCGGCTGCCGGCGGCCGCCGCGGCGGTGAGCGCGGCCGTACCGGCGTGCACGGACAGCAAGTTGTCCATCCGTGGACCGGCCACCAGCTCGCGGTCACGGCCCAGGTAGGAGGGCGGCTCGATGCTGTGCACCATCAGGTCCCAGCCCTTGATGTCCGCGGCCGGGACGCCGATCTCCTCGGCGACGAACGCGATCAGATCGCCCTCGGCCACCTCGCCCAGGCCCCAGATCGGCGTCATATGGCGCTGTTTGTCGAGCTTGAGGCCTTCGGAGTTCACCGCGCGGTCGAGGTGTACGGCGAGTTGTGGCACCCGCAGCAGCGCCCGGTCCACGTTGACCAGCCGGTGGGTACTGCTTCGCTCCGCTCCGCCGCGGCTCTTCTCCGAGTCTCCGGATGCCGAACCCCGCAGCGTCACTCGGCCGCTCAGCCCCAGGTCCCGGTCGAGCCAGGTGTTGAGCAGGGTGCCGCCGTAGATCTCCACGGCGATCTGCCGCCAACCACGGGTGCCGGTGTCCGGGATCGGCTTGACGCGCAGATTGGGAGAGTCGGTATGAGCCCCGACAATTCGGAACGGAGTCGCGGCGCCCGCGCCCTCGGGCACGTACCAGGCGATGATGGCGCCGCCGCGCAGCACGTACTTGCCGCCGCTCTCGCCGTCCCAGGCGTCGACCTCCGCGACCTGTCGGAAGCCGGCTTTCTCCAGCCGCTCCGCAGCATTGGCGACCGCGTGGTAGGGCGACGGACTGGCGGCGAGGAAGGACATCAGGTCGTCGGTGTGGCCGCGATCGAAGCGGGCGGAGTTGGTCATGGATTCAGCATAAGGAGCCGGACCCCGCATTCCCCGTGCGCGTGCGCGGTGACTGCGCTCCCTTCCGGCCACGATTTCTGCATTCCAGACGGAAAACTGAACTGGAGTGAAGGATTCCGGTCGTCGGCGAACAGGCGCCTCCCGTATGGGCCGTGAACCGGGGCCTCGATCGGGCATGACGAAGCCCGCCTCCCCGGGGGAAGGGAGGCGGGCGTCGCAAGTGTGGACGGTCATTCTGAGAGACCTCTAAGAACGCCGCGCGTCCGGGGCAGCGGACCCTGCCCCGGGCGCGCGGTCCGGTGGTCTTAGAACGCGGCCTCGTCGAGCTCCATCAGCGACTGGTCGACGGACTCCGCCAGTCCACGCTGGACGGCGACGCCCGGCAGGACGTTGTGCGCGAAGAACTTCGCCGCGGCGATCTTGCCGGTGTAGAACGCCTTGTCCTTCGCCGAGGCGTTGGCCAGCTTCTCGGCGGCCACCGCCGCGCCCTTGAGCAGCAGGTAGCCGATGACGACGTCGCCGGAGGCCAGCAGCAGGCGGGTGGTGTTCAGGCCCACCTTGTAGATGGACTTCACGTCCTGCTCGGTGGCCGCGAGGTCGGTCAGCATGGCGCCGACGATCGCCTCCAGGTCGGCGGCGGCCTTGGCCAGCTCGCCGCGGGCCTGCGCCAGCTCCTCGCCGCCGGTGCTGTCGGCGAGGAACTTCTTGATCTCGTCGGACAGCACGGTGAGCGCCTGGCCCTGGTCGCGGACGATCTTCCGGAAGAAGTAGTCCTGGCCCTGGATCGCGGTGGTGCCCTCGTAGAGGGTGTCGATCTTGGCGTCCCGGATGTACTGCTCGATCGGGTACTCCTGGAGGTAGCCGGAGCCGCCGAAGGTCTGGAGCGACTGCGCCAGCTGCTCGTAGGACTTCTCCGAGCCGTAGCCCTTGACGATCGGCAGCAGCAGGTCGTTCAGACGGTGCGCGGCGCCGGCGTCCTCGCCCGCGGCCTCCTTGATGAGGATCTCGTCCTGGACCGTGGCGGTGTAGAGCACCAGGGCGCGCATGCCCTCGGCGTACGCCTTCTGCGTCATCAGCGAGCGGCGCACGTCGGGGTGGTGGGTGATGGTGACGCGCGGCGCGGTCTTGTCGGTGAAGGCCGCCAGGTCCGGGCCCTGCACGCGCTCCTTGGCGTACTCCAGCGCGTTGAGGTAGCCCGTGGAGAGGGTGGCGATGGCCTTCGTGCCGACCATCATCCGGGCGAACTCGATGATCTTGAACATCTGGCGGATGCCGTCGTGCTTCTCGCCCAGCAGCCAGCCCTTGGCCGGGTGGTTGGCGCCGAAGGTCATCTCGCAGGTGTTGGAGGCCTTCAGGCCCATCTTGTGCTCGACGTTCGTGGCGTAGGCGCCGTTGCGCTCGCCCAGCTCGCCGGTCTCCCAGTCGAAGTCGTACTTCGGCACGACGAACAGCGACAGGCCCTTGGTGCCCGGACCGGCACCCTCGGGGCGGGCGAGGACGAAGTGCACGATGTTCTCGGACATGTCGTGCTCACCGGAGGTGATGAAGCGCTTCACGCCCTCGATGTGCCAGGAGCCGTCCTCCTGCTGGGTGGCCTTCGTGCGACCGGCGCCGACGTCCGAACCGGCGTCCGGCTCGGTCAGCACCATCGTGGAGCCCCACTGCTTGTCCACCATCAGCTGAGCTATGCGGTGCTGCTCCTCGGTGCCCTCCTCGAAGAGGACGCCGGCGAAGGCGGGGCCGGAGGCGTACATCCAGACCGCCGGGTTGGCGCCCAGGATGGTCTCGGCGAAGCCCCACAGGAGGGAGCGCGGGGCCGTGGTGCCGCCGATCTCCTCCGGGATGCCCAGACGCCACCACTCGGCGTCCATGTAGGCCTGGTAGCTCTTCTTGAAGCTGTCCGGAATCGGCGCGGTGTTGGTGTCCGGGTCGAAGACCGGAGGGTTGCGGTCGGTGTCCGCGAAGGACTCCGCCAGCTCGTTCTCGGACAGCCGGGTGATCTCGGACAGGATGCTCTTGGCGGTGTCGACGTCCATCTCCGCGAACGGTCCGGTGCCGTACACGGTGTCGCGGCCCAGCACCTCGAAGAGGTTGAACTCGATGTCGCGGAGATTCGACTTGTAGTGGCCCATGGGTACGGCTCCGTAGGGGTTCGGGAGAGGACCCAAGGCAGGGACCTCAGACGCAATACCGGCTAGTAGTTAAATGATGCTACCCGCGGGTAATAAGAATCAACCCCTTCCGCCCATCTGTGACGAGCGTCCCCCGGCGAATCGCCGACTCAGTACGCTGTGGCACATGTACGGCTACGACCAGAACGCGGGTGCCGGGCAGCAGCAGTACGGCGCGCCGCCGCCCCCGCCGCAGCAACCGGCCCCCGGCGGCTACGGCGAGCAGCCGCTGTATCCCGAGCCGTCCCCGCCCTCGCTCGCCGACGCGGTGCGCGCCTTCACCACCGGCTCGATGTCGGCCGAGGACTTCCAGGGCATCTTCTCCACCTCAAAGGTCTACTGCCCGCGCGGTGACAACCCCGGCTTCCTGGCGCTGCACAACACCCAGCAGCCGGTGATCCCGATGTTCACCTCCCTCAAGGAGCTGCGGCGGTACGCGGGCAAGGAGTCCAAGTACTTCGTGATCACCGGCGCCGAGGTGCTCGACCTGCTGCCGACCGGCTACGGCTTCGTCCTCGACATGGAGGGCGACCACCGGATGGTCTTCGATGCCAAGGCCGTGGAGCAGATGGTGGACTTCGCGATGCGCCGGATGTACGGCTGACCGACGCGTACGGCAGGTCGACCCCGCTCTGGGCGCGGTCGGCCTGTGGCGCACGTGGGCGGTGTTTCGCCTGGTGGCGAGTGTGATCACGCCCGTTGGATACCCCGGGTTCCGGCCGTCGAACGCAGCGGGGTGACCGGGGGCTCGGGCGGGCGTCGACTCGGCGGTCCGCTTGATCCGGCGCAGGAGCCTTGGCGGGTCGGGTGCGGAGTCGCCGCGCCGGCGTGTACCCCAACCCATGTGAGCCTCCTGGCCTGGGAGGAATGCGTCAGGGAATGCCGAGCGCCTTGTGGATTGTTCAGCATTCAACTAAGTTGAATGCGCGACGACCGAGGAGGCCGTGATGCCCGCTGTGACCGTAGAGAACCCGCTGACCCTGCCACGTGTGGCGGCTCCCGCCACGGCGCACGCCCGTCCCGTGCTGGCCGTCGCCACCGCTCCGAGCGGTTTCGAGGGCGAGGGCTTCCCGGTGCGCCGGGCGTTCGCCGGCATCGACTACAAGCACCTCGACCCCTTCATCATGATGGACCAGATGGGAGAGGTGGAGTACGCGCCCGGCGAGCCCAAGGGCACGCCCTGGCACCCGCACCGCGGCTTCGAGACCGTCACGTACCTGATCGACGGCACGTTCGTGCACCGCGACTCGCACGGGGGCGGCGGTGTCATCAACGACGGCGACACCCAGTGGATGACGGCCGGCTCCGGCCTGCTCCACATCGAGGCGCCGCCGGAGTCGCTGGTGATGTCCGGCGGTCTCTTCCACGGCCTCCAGCTGTGGGTGAACCTGCCGAAGAGCGACAAGATGATGGCCCCCCGCTACCAGGACATCGGCGGCGGCCAGGTCAAGCTGCTGACCTCGGGCGACGGCGGTGCGCTGGTGCGCCTGATCGCCGGTGACCTCGACGGCCACCGTGGACCGGGCATCACCCACACCCCGATCACGATGATGCATGTGACCGTGAACCCGGGCGCCGAGCTGACCCTGCCCTGGCGCCAGGACTTCAACGCCCTCGCCTACGCTCTGGCCGGACGCGGCTCGGCCGGCGCGGAGGGCCGCCCGTTCCGTATGGGGCAGGCGGTCGTCTTCGGGACCGGAGACTCGATCACGATCCGGGCGGACGAGTCCCAGGAGTCGCGCAGCCCGAACTTCGAGGTGGTGCTGCTGGGCGGCCGTCCGATCCGCGAGCCGATGATGCACTACGGCCCGTTCGTGATGAACACCCATGCCGAACTGGCCCAGGCCTTCGAGGACTTCCAGGCCGGACGGCTCGGAACGATCCCGGCCGACGAGCGCTGACGCCGCGTCGGATCGGCGCTCCTCGTAGGCAAAGGGGCGGTGTTTCACGTGAAACACCGCCCCGGCCCCTTCCGGGCACCCCGACCACTCGCCGTGGTGGACTGTCGGGGTGCGAAACGACTCCGATCAGGGCCACCGCGGCGCCGGTGGTGAACGGCCGCCGGCCGACAAGCCGTTGCTGCCGGTCGAGGCCCGCCGGGCCGCGGCCTGGTGTGTGGTGATACTGCTGGTCACGGCCGTGCTGGCGGTCGCGGTGTGGCTGTGCGTCTTCCTGGGAGCGGCGGTCACCCCCGTGCTGCTGGCCCTGCTCGGCAGCGCCCTGCTCGGACCGCTCTACCGGCGGCTGGTGGCGATGAAGCTCAACCGTTCGCTGGCCGCCGGGCTGACCTGTGCCGTCCTCGTGCTGGTGGTGGGTGGCGCCGGATACATCGTCGTCAGCGCTCTGGTCGACACCGGTGACCAGATCATCGCCTCGCTCAAGGAGGCCGCCCACGGCCTCTCCCAGCACTTCGGCACGGCCGGCACCTCGCTGAACGACCTCGCGTCCAACGCCAAGAACCTGGTCTCCAAGTTCGGCGGTACCGCGGCCTCCGGAGTGCTGGCCGGGGTCAGCATCGTCGGCCAGTTCATCGCCGCCTCGGTGCTCGCCCTGCTGCTGACCTTCTTCTTCCTGCGCGACTCCGGCAAGGCCGTACGCGCCCTGCACGACTGGGCGCCCGGCAACTCCGCACCCCAGCTGGAACGGATGGCCCGTCGCGGCTTCCAGTCCATCGAGGGCTTTATGCGCGGCACCACCTTCATCGCGCTGATCGACGCCCTCTGCATCACCGTCGGACTGCTGGTCCTCCAGGTCCCGGGCGCGGTGGGGCTGGGCGCGCTGGTCTTCGTCGGGGCCTATATCCCCTACCTCGGGGCGTTCATCTCGGGCGCGGTGGCCATCCTGGTGGCGTTCGCGGACCGCGGCTTCGTGATCGCGCTCTGGGCGCTCGGCGTCGTGGTCGCGGTGCAGGTGCTGGAGGGCCACGTGTTGCAGCCGATGATCCAGAGCCGCACGGTCCAGATGCACCCGGCGACCGTGATGCTGGCGATCACCGCGGGCGCCAGCGTCGGCGGAATCCTCGGCATGCTGCTGTCCGTCCCGCTGACCGCGGCCGCCACCGGTGTACTGCACGAGCTGCGCAAGCACTACGCCGCGGGCTCGGACTCCGCCTCCGGACCGGATACCGGCGACACCGGGGCGGGTGCCTCCCCCGCGTCCTCGTAGAGCTCGAACCACGTGGACTTACCGTCCCCCTGCGGGTCCACCCCCCATGCCCCGGCGAGCAGTTCCAGCAGCACCAGGCCGCGCCCCGAGGACGCCAGCTCGCCGGGGCTGCGGCGGTGCGGGAGCTCGTCGCTGCTGTCCGAGACGTCGACGCGGATCCGCCGGGCGCCGTGCGCACCGGAGATCTCGGCGACGAGCAGGGCGTCGCCGTCGGTGTGCATCAGCACATTGGTGACCATCTCGGAGACCATCAGCACCGCCGAGTCGACCTGGTCCGGGTCGGCCCAGTCGTGCAGCACATCGCGGATCTGCCCGCGCGCCTCGGCTATCCGCTGCGGTTCGGCCTGTGCGACGGCGAGCACGGTGCGCCGCACGGCCTGCCGGGCCAGCAGGCCGCCGGCCACCCCGCAGCCGGCGGCGTCGCGGCTCAGCAGCAGGACGGCGATGTCGTCCTCGCGGCGGTCCACCAGCGGCCCGGTGGTGTGGTGCGAGGGCGGCCCGTGCACCGCCTGGACCAGGGCGTCGGCGAGCCGCTCCAGGTCCCCGTCACCCTCGCGGACGTCATGCGCCTCGATGATGTCCCGCAGTCGGGCCCAGCCGGTCTCCAGGTCGTGGCCGCCGGTCTCGATCAGCCCGTCGGTGCACACCAGCATCGTCTCGCCGGGTTCCAGGACGATCCGGGTGGTGGGGTAGTCGGTGTCCGGGACGATGCCGAGCGGCAGCCCGCCCGCGGTGGGCCGGACCAGCATCGTGCCGTCGGTCAGCCGGATCGCCGGGTCGGGATGGCCGGCCCGCGCGATGTCCAGCAGCCCGGTCGCCGGGTCCACCTCGATGTACAGGCAGGTCGCGAAGCGCTGGTCCTCGCCGTGCCCGCGGAGTTCGGTCTCGTTGATCCCGGCCAGGAAGCGGGAGGCGCGGGAGAGCACCGCGTCGGGGTGGTGCCCCTCGGAGGCGTAGGCGCGCAACGCGATCCGCAGCTGTCCCATCAGGCCCGCGGCCCGTACGTCATGGCCCTGGACGTCCCCGATGACCAGCGCGATCCGGCCGGACGGCAGCGGGATCATGTCGTACCAGTCACCGCCGACCTCCAGCCCCCCGCCGGTCGGGACGTAGCGTGCCGCGACCGACATCCCCAGGATGTCCGGCTGCACCGTCGGCATCATGCTGCGCTGAAGCCCCAGCGCCAGCTCCTGCTGCTCCTCCTGCACACCGGCCCGGGCCAGCGCCTGGGCCAGCATCCGGGCGACGGTGGTCAGCACCGAGCGTTCGTCGGGGGTGAAGGCGACCGGCTGGGCGAACCCCGCCATCCAGGCCCCGATCGTCCGGCCCGCGTTGACCAGCGGCAGGAACGCCCAGGACGTACGGCCGAAGCGGGCGGCCAGCGGCCAGGTGGTGGGGTAGCGGCGGCTGTAGTGCTCGGGCATGGGCAGGTAGATCGCCCGGCCGGTGCGGATGACCTCTGCGGCCGGGTAGTCGGTCTCCAGCGGCATGTCGATGAAGGGCTTCTCGTCGCCGGGGCGGTGGCCGTGGTGGCCGATCACCGAGATCCGGTCGCCCTCGATCCCGAAGACCGCCAGACCGTCCGGCATGAAGCCCGGCATGGACAGCCCCGCCGCCACCCGCAGCACCTCGGCCGTGGACCGCGCCTCGGCCAGCGCCCGGCCCGCGTCCAGCAGGAACGCCTCGCGGGAGCGGCGCCAGTCCCCCGTTATCGGGGTGTGCGCGGCGGAGATGCCGGGCTGGGGCTCGGGGACCTCCTGGAGGGTGCCGATGAGTTCGAAGTCGCCGTTGACGATCCGGGGCCGGGAACGGGTGCGGACGATGCGCTGCACCCGCCCGCGCTCGTCCACGATGCGCAGCCGGGCCTCGGCCAGCGTCTCCTCGGCGACCGCGAGCTGCACGATCCCGATGATCTCCGCGAAGTCGACGGGATGAAAACGGGAGCGTACGGCCGCCTCGGTCAGCTCCACCGGCTCGGCCGGGAGCCCGAGCAGCCGGGCCGCCTCGGCGTCGAGGGCGATCCGCCCTGATGCGTTGTCCCAGCGCCACAGGCCGGTCGCGATGGCGGCCAGGAGGTCCTCGGTGCGCATTGCATCACTTTAGGTGTGTTTGACGGGGGCCGACCAGCGAGCGGAGCGTGAGCATCGTCCCAGTCGGGCCCCTTGTTGCCGGCCGCGGAAGCACTGATGCGTATATGTCAACGAAGTCGTGGGGGTCGGGACGGTAACCTGGAGCGGTTATGTCAATCCTGGGGTGGCCTTTCGGGTGATCCACGAGGGGAGCGACCGGGCGTCCGCGCCCGAGCTCCGATTCCTTCCCTCCGCTTCCCGACAACTCCTCACCTCGACACTCGCGACGACTTGGATGAGCGATGCACCGGTACCGGTCCCATAACTGCGGCGAGCTCCGAGCCGCGGACGTCGGCACGGACGTCCGCCTCAGCGGCTGGCTGCACAATCGACGTGACCTGGGCGGCATCCTCTTCATCGATCTGCGCGACCACTACGGCATCACGCAGCTCGTCGCCCGCCCCGGCACCCCGGCCGCCGAGGTGCTGGACAAGCTGACGAAGGAGACCGTCGTCCGTGTCGACGGCAAGGTCGTCTCGCGCGGCGCCGAGAACGTCAACCCGGAGCTGCCCACCGGCGAGATCGAGATCGAGGCCACCGAGGTCGAGGTCCTGGGCGCGGCCCAGCAGATCCCCTTCACGATCAACGCCGACGACGGCGTCAACGAGGAGAAGCGCCTGGAGTACCGCTTCCTCGACCTGCGCCGCGAGCGCATGCACCGCAACATCATGCTGCGCTCGGCGGTCATCGCGTCCATCCGGCAGAAGATGACGGCGCTCGGCTTCAACGAGATGGCGACGCCGATCCTCAGCGCCACGTCCCCGGAGGGCGCCCGCGACTTCGTCGTGCCGTCCCGCCTCCACCCGGGCAAGTTCTACGCGCTGCCGCAGGCCCCGCAGCAGTTCAAGCAGCTGCTGATGATCTCGGGCTTCGACCGCTACTTCCAGATCGCCCCGTGCTTCCGTGACGAGGACGCCCGCGCGGACCGCTCGCCGGGCGAGTTCTACCAGCTCGACATCGAGATGTCCTTCGTCGAGCAGGAGGACGTCTTCCAGCCGGTCGAGAAGCTGATGACCGAGCTCTTCGAGGAGTTCGGCGGCGGTCGCCACGTCACCTCGCCGTTCCTGCGCATCCCGTTCCGCGAGGCGATGCTGAAGTACGGCTCCGACAAGCCGGACCTGCGCGCCCAGCTGGAACTGGTCGACATCACCGATGTCTTCGAGGGCTCGGAGTTCAAGGCCTTCGCGGGCAAGCACGTCCGTGCGCTGCCGGTACCGGCCGTGCAGGACCAGCCGCGCAAGTTCTTCGACCAGCTCGGCGACTACGCGGTCCAGCACGGCGCCAAGGGCCTGGCCTGGGTGCGGGTCGGCGAGGACGGCTCGCTCAGCGGCCCGATCGCCAAGTTCCTCACCGAGGAGAACGTCAAGGTCCTCACCGAGCGCCTCGGCCTGGAGGCCGGCCACGCCGTCTTCTTCGGCGCGGGCGAGTTCGACGAGGTCTCGAAGATCATGGGCGCGGTGCGCGTCGAGGCCGCCAAGCGGGCCGGCCACTTCGAGGAGAACGTCTTCCGCTTCTGCTGGATCGTCGACTTCCCGATGTACGAGCGGGACGAGGAGACCGGCAAGATCGACTTCTCCCACAACCCCTTCTCCATGCCGCAGGGCGGTATGCAGGACCTGGAGGAGAAGGACCCGCTGGACATCCTGGGCTGGCAGTACGACATCGTCTGCAACGGCGTCGAGCTGTCCTCCGGTGCGATCCGGAACCACGAGCCGGACATCATGATCAAGGCCTTCGAGATCGCCGGCTACGACCGCGAGACCGTTGAGCAGCAGTTCGCGGGCATGCTGCGCGCCTTCCGCTTCGGCGCCCCGCCGCACGGTGGTATCGCCCCCGGCGTCGACCGCATCGTCATGCTGCTCGCGGACGAGCCCAACATCCGCGAGACCATCGCCTTCCCGCTGAACGGCAATGCGCAGGACCTGATGATGGGTGCGCCCACGGAGCTGGAAGAGGCCCGGCTCAAGGAGCTCCACCTCAACATCCGCAAGCCGCAGGTGAAGTAAGCACCGGCGGAGCTCTCGACCGGGGGGCGGTGGGGGGTGGGGGGAAAGGGTTGGAGGTCACCAACCCCCCCCCCCCGGGGGCCCCCCCCCCCCCCCCCCCCGCGGGGGGGCGGCCCCCCCCC